>JAZDPB010000065.1:0-8800 GCA_043797985.1 Chloroflexota bacterium | reverse complement strand
CTCAGGCATCAGGGTATCATCTTATGTCCATGGCTATGCCAAAATTATGGTGAGTCAAATGATGAGTAGATGGAAAATGGTGACTGGGATGGTGAGTTACGGTTGATTTAGTAGAGGAAGAACGACAAGAGGAGAAAGAGCCCAGAGCCGATACCTACGAGGTACACCTAATAGCCTCCCGTGAGACGCAGGTGTTGCTCAAGAAGTCGGCCCAGCTTGCTGTAAACTGCGGCTAATAACTAAACTTCTGCTGGCTTAATTCATGTGCAACAAGCCTGGTCGAGCGAGTTTACATCTTATCGAAGTAGTATAAGGGTTAGAAACTTCCGACTGCACATTAGAAAATTCAATCCATATCAAAACTCCAAAAATAGTTTAATAAGAGTATTGGCAATTTATCCGTCACTTGGATTAAAATAGTAATCAAAAATAAGGAGGTGATTATGGTAAAAGAAAGAGCAACTGCTTTAACAAATTCCATTACCTTCCAGCAGCTTTGTGATGCCCTTGGCTCAAAGCTGGCTGAAACTGCACAAGGGCAATTGTCTTCTAAGCAGAAGGTCGAGAGTTCGAATCTCTCCAGGGACGCTTTACTAGCTTCAAATCGTTCATAGAAGTTGCTTTTCACGCTGCTCTATTTACCACTCGCCCAGCTAAGGTCCAGTGCATCCAGTGTCTCCGGTGTCGGGACACCAGTCTTAGCATCCCAGCCCATCAGTGTGTAGTAATAGCTCTTAGCTTTTTCAACCTGCTTTTCTTCGTAGGGAGGGCTATTAGCCGATTCCCCACCGATATGCTGCTGGAATAAACGCTTGGGCAAAACATCGTCAGCAGAGGTCATCCCCTCACGCACGTTATACATCCTGGCCAGAGTTAAAATTCTATCGGCGATTCGCATCAGTTCGACTGGCCCGGTGTTCCATCCGGTAACCATCTTAACTATTTCAACGAACTTGTCGATATCATAAGGAACAATACGGCAAATCACGGCGCTATCACGCACGATGTCATAGCTGGTTAGATAACGCAGCATCGTTACCTTACGCGGGCTTAGGTCCATAGCTGGTAGTGGGTCAAGTATCCCCATTGAATTCAGCGCCATAAGACCAGGCCCCACTGCTGTATAGCCAGTATCATGGATATTGAGACAATGGTCAGCACCGATGGGGTTGACCGCATAGCCAAGACCCAGACCAGCCTTAGCACGTGGGTCATGCATTGGTATCTCCATACCTTTGACAGTAATGGCAAATTTATCGGCTCCCCTACCTATTCTTTGTGCCGCCCGCTTTGCCCCTTCAGCCAGAATGTTGCCAATACCTTCCCGCTTAGCAATCAGCTCAACCATCTGGAGCATAGCCTGAGCATTACCGAATTTCAGGTCAATTCCACCCGTGTCCTTTTTAGTCAGCAGGCCGTTCTCGTAGCATTCCATAGCAAAAGCAATAGTAACGCCGGTAGAGATAGTATCGAGAGTATATGCTCCGCAAAGCTCGTTTGCTTTAGAAATTGCCTTCAGGTCATCAATACCGCAAGTAGAGCCGAGCGCACCCAGAGTTTCGTATTCCGGACCACCATAGGAAGGGTCAACGGTAAGCGATGGCTCATTAACCTCGACCACCTTTTTACATCGGACGATGCAGGCATAACATGCCTCCATTCCGATTCTGATAGTATTCTTCAGGGTATTGGTGTCTATGTTTGTGATAGGGAAATCACCATCACGGAAATTACGAATTGGCACGTTACCTATCTTCACCCCCGTTTGCATGGCAACCGGTGGTATGGTGCCATAATCACTCATGGCAGCATACAGGTTCTTATTATCCAGCATCCATTGACGAATATCTCGAATGCCATCCGAATTGGCTATCTCGGGGCTTTTGGTACCCCTGACAGCGATAGCTTTGAGATTTTTAGATCCCATGACCGCACCGGCACCACCCCTTCCGGCAGCATCTCTAAGGTCATTCATAACACAGGCAAATCGAACTAGATTCTCGCCGCCTGGTCCGATTAATGACACCCGGATACGGTTATCGCCCAGTTCAGTCCTGATAGTGCTCTCGGTATCCTTGGCACTCATCCCCCAGAGATGGCTGGCATCCCTGATACTCACTTCCCCATCGTGAATCCAGATATAGGCAGGTTTAGCCGCTTTACCTTCAACAATAATCCCATCAAATCCGGCATGCCTTAGCTCTGCACCCCAGAAGCCACCGCATTCTGATTTGGTAAAGCCACCGGTCAGCGGTGATTTACACCCGACACAATGGCGGGCACTGCCGGAGAAAGATAGCCCTGTCAGCGGGCCAGCCATAAGCATCAATTTGTTATCCGGTCCCAGCGGGTCAATCCCCGGTTTAAGCTCCTTCATCAAGTAATAGCTGATAAAGCCAGCACCCCCAAGGTATTTCCGACAAAACATTTCATCAAGTTTGTCTTCTGAGATGCTGCCATCAGACAAATTCACCCGGAGTATCTTCCCGTTGAAACCTTTAGCCACTATTCTTACCTCCTGTCATGTCACTTTATTTTGATATACTTAGTCACACGTTTATTATCTCGCTACGCCCATAGGAAGGTCAAGAAGGTATCTTTGTCAGACGCAAAATCACGTCAACCAATACTAAGCTACAACGTGCAAAGCGGACGGGACAACAGAAAAAGATACCGGACCTTCACCGAGCAATTCTCCGTCCGCTTCCACAAGAAGGCTATCATCACATTGTACATCTACTTTCTTTACTTTTAACATTCTAACTTTCTCATGACTAACGTGACGGCCTTTATAAGTCATCGGCCACACTTTCAGCAATTCTGATTTCCTTATATCACCAAAGATAACCATGTCCAGTAGCCCATCGTTAGGCTTAGCCTCAGGTGCTATCCGCATTCCACCTCCGAAATAAGCCCCGTTAGCGACTACCAGCATCGCGCAATCGTAAATACTCTCCGTCCTGTCTTCTACATGGACTGCAATGCGTTTGTTTTTATAGCTAACCAATGAAGTAAGTCCCCCTACTACGTGAGGTAAATAATTGATACTACGTCCAAAGTAATTGGTAAATTTTTTTGAAGCTTCTACTACCGTTGCGCCGAGACCTACATCGGCTTCATTGATAAAGAACCGACGGAGGCGTTTATTTCCACTTGTATATTCAACAATGCCGACATCGATTAACTGGCTGCTCCGATTGATTAAATTAACTAATAACTTGCTAGAGCTAACCGGATGCCGGGGGATATTTAGAGAGCGGGCAAAGCTGCATGTAGTTCCCGCACTTACTATACCGAGATTTGTGTCTCCAGGATTACTTGAAGAGAGAATTCCGTTTACGACTTCATGGACTGTTCCATCACCTCCGACAGCTATTATATAGCGATAATTCTCATTTGCCGCCTCCCTGGCTAAATCCATTGCCCGACCGATACCTTCAGTATATACGTGGTCGAATATAATACCGCTCTCTTTCAGGCACTTATCAATCGATGGCCAATCCCTTAAAGTTGAATAGCCACCTGCCTTTGGATTTATAATGGCAATACCATAGTGACCGGACATAATCGCAATCCGTTTTTATTGATTTGTTACATTCCAGAAATAGCAAACCATAGCCATGCAGTGCCGATACCCAACAAACCGCCTATCATAACCTGAAATGGTGTATGCCCTACCAGTTCCCTAAATTCATGCTCCAATACTCTGACGGGACGTCGAGTTCCTAGCTCTCGTAGAATGCGGTTCAAAACAGCTGCTTGTTGTCCCACCGATTGTCGAATCCCGGCGGCATCATACATGACTACCCAAGCAAATATTACCGAGATACCAAAGGTCACCGACCCTAGACCATCTACAAATGCTACAGTCGTAGCTAAGGCACTAACGAACGCAGAATGTGAGCTAGGCATACCGCCACTAACAATAAAATACCGAATGTCTAACCGCTTTTGCTGCAACAGCACCACAATCACTTTAAGTAATTGCGCTATTGCCCAAGAACACAGGGGGATAACCAATGCTTTATTGGTTATGATTTCATATAACATTACATTTTCCGTTTATCTGAACTGTCCCTAATTCGTTCAGTTCTTATATCAAATTACTCTTTCACATTAAACCTTTGCTCTTCAGGCTCAGATAAGCCTTGTCCCCGATGATGACATGGTCCAGGACATCTATGCCTACAATTTCTCCTGCCTGAACTAATCTTTTGCTGAGTTTTATATCATCTTCCGAAGGTTCAGGGTCACCTGAGGGGTGATTATGTACGCAAATAACCGAGGAAGCGCTGGCTGACATTGCCTCTTTGAATACCTCCCTGGGATGAACGATACTGGTATCCAGGCTACCAACAGAAATCTCCGAAAGCTTTATCAGTTGACCCCTGGTATCCAGTAAAAGCAACAGGAAATGCTCTTTCTTCCTACCCCTTAATCTACCCCTCACCAGAGTTACTACTTCATCAGGAGTCTTAACCGGTAGTCTTTTGCCAGTCTCTGGATAACCTTCCAGCCGGTTAGCCAGTTCAAAAGCCGCCTTAATTTGAGATGCCTTGGCGAGACCAATCCCTCTTACCTGGGCCAGCTCCTCTATTGAAGCGCCGGCAATTCCTCTAAGATTGCCAAAATGACTGAGCAGCCTCTGCACCGTCACCGTCACTGACTCGCCAGCGATGCCACGACCCAGAATTACAGCCAGGAGCTCCTGCGCCGATAGGGCTTCCACCCCAAATTTCTGCAGTCTCTCCCTGGGTCGTTCAGAAACAGGTAAATCACGGATGGTAAATGACTTCTTCACCAATCCCACCTCAATACCCAGCCTGGAATAACCAATCCCAGGTCCCGAATAAGTCCGTTAGCCAGTTCAGCTAATGTCCCAGTCAGAGATGGTGACATCACTGTTGTTTTCACCCCGGCTTGCTGATACTGCTGGGTAACATAACCCTGCCATAGAGTATTTAAGCCATCCATATCAAAACCGTAAACCTTACTTAGTGCCCTATCATAGCTACTACCCGCCCTCAAGGTATTCAATAGTCCCAGCATCTTTTCCTGTCCGTAATTACTGATGAGGAATTGCACTAAACTGTAGCTCTGAGCATAGGACAGGATGGACTCCTCACTGTAAGCCGAAAAGGGACTTGATAGGCTACGCACCGAGATAAGACTATTCTCAGCTATCGCTCTGTCTAAAAGAGTACTAAATCCTACGTCAAGTATTCCCTCAGTGAACATCGCCAAACCCTCGTCAAGCCATACCGGCAGGCCGGTGTAGGGATTAAAGGTCATCTGATGAATGACAAGATGCGTCAATTCATGAGCCATCGCTCTCTTACCCCAGGAAAGGTTATTCGGGGCTATACCAATGGCGATAACACCATATCTGGCAAGGGTTACTCCCCCTGCCCACTCCGGGGGAAAAATCATGGCACCCTGTAAATCCTGTGAGCTGGCATAGATATATATCTTTACCGGCTTCTTTAGAGAAGAACCGGTGTCTGCTAACAGCCGAGCTAGCGCTTGCTTAGCCGCTGACATTAGCTCCTGGGCAAAGGGCTTATCCCCCTCGTACCAGTAGATGGTTACTTCACCCTCTTTTAAGCTCTGCCAGGAATAGCGATTATCATTAAACCCAACTCTAACCGGGGTAGTTGCTGCCTTATTGCCCCCGGCATCTTCCACCGTCCACCAGTATTCTACGATAGAGCCAGTGGGAAGCCCACCCGTTTTCCTCATATCCCATGTCCAGCCAACATTGACATTCGTGCCGGGAATAAAATCGATATAGACCTCGTTTATTACCTGAGAGAAGCTTTCTTGACTAACACTATAGTGCAAACGAATATCAGTAATATTGACATCGCTCTCGGCGGACAGATTGAAACGAAGGCTAGCGGGAAAGTCAGTCACAACCGAGCTGTCCACAATCGCCAGCCCACCCCCGGCGTGAACTAAGCCCGGACTCAATAAGACAAAACACAGCGAGATCATTAAGGCGAATATGCCCGCTTTTTTAATCATTCTTCCTTACCTTGAATTCCTTCAAGTCCCTCTAGGAGATTATTTATCAACCTCTCACCCTCCTCTCATGTGGGACCCAAAGAGTCTCCATTGTCATTGTGAGGGCGAAGCCCGTGCCTGCACGCTGAAGTGCGTTTCGGCACGCAAGCGTGGCAATCTCAGAGATTGCTTCGCCTTCCGACTTCGTCGGAATGGTCTCGCAATGACAGTTTCCGGACAACCTCAGAAACTTGACAATATTACATTTCGAGTTCTCTTTTGCTTTAGAACCCTCTAGATAGAACCCAAAAATAAAAACCTAGCCATAATACTCCCATTACGACGAAGAAAAGACCAACAACACCCCATCGCCAACTTCTTCGTTTTATTGTCATAATTTCACTAATTAGAGTCGTTAAAGCGAGGAATGGATAAATTATTCCTGCTGGGAAATAATCTCGACTTACGTTTATCAATCCCATGAAATAAACATAACTTAATAATCCGAAAATACAGAACCCTAACAAATTGATTATTGCCAGAATGATTACCCAAGTCTTTTTCATCAACTAAATCCCTTTTACAAGCGCTCTAATCCCTGAGAAGTATCCTGCTTAATCATTCTTCCTTACCTACTAGAGTCCTCAAGTAAGCGGTGATAAAACCATCCAGCTCTCCATCCAGTACAGCATCAGTGTTGCCGGTTTGATAGTCAGTGCGATGGTCTTTTACCATTTTATACGGGTGAAGCACATAACTTCTAATCTGGTTACCCCAGCCCGCTTCGATACGTTTCCCCTTCAATCTAGCTCTTTCTTCATTTCTCTTGGTCAACTCTAAGTCCAGCAGGCGAGATTGAAGAATCTTCAGGGCAATTTCCTTGTTCTGGTGTTGAGAACGCTCACTCTGACAGGTAACTACTAATCCTGTCGGCAGATGGGTCAGTCTTACCGCAGTGCTTGTTTTCTGCATATGCTGACCACCCGGACCGCTCGACCTAAACACGTCTATTTTCAAATCTTCAGGCTCTATCTTGACATCAACACCGGTTTCAGCTTCAGGCATGACTTCAACTAAAACAAAGGAGGTATGTCGGGCATGGTCGGAATCAAAGGGAGAAAGACGAACCAGACGATGAACCCCATGCTCCGATTTCAAATAGCCATAAGCATAACTACCGCTAATTTCAATAGTAGCACTCTTTACGCCTACCTCTTCACCGGGAGAGGTATCCAATATCTCGGCTTCATAACCCCGGCGTTCCGCCCAGCGAAGATACATCCTCAAAAGCATCTCTGCCCAGTCTTGAGATTCGGTGCCTCCGGCTCCGGCATGAATAGTCATGATGGCATTTCTGGCATCATACTCACTGCCAAATGCCATCTCCAGCTCCAGCGCATCAAGTCGGGAAGCTACCGCCGTCACCTCAGCTCCAATCTCTTCTGCGAAGGAAGCCTCCTCTTCAGCTAATGGTAGAGCTTCGATAATGTCAGCTACTTTCTTTTCCAGTCCCCGCCATATCTCCACCATTTTCTTCTTCTCAGCCAACTGCCGCATGACACTTTGCGCCTCGGCTTGGGCTGACCAAAAGTCCGGTTGTGCTGACCGCTTCTCTAATTGAGCAATTTCCTTTTCCCTGGTGGCAATGTCAAAGATGCTCCAGTGCCATGGAGATTCTAGCTTTAAGGTCTTCTAATTTATCGCTGAGTTCCGTCACCGATTGACCCCCTTAGAGATTATTTTATCAACCTCACCCCTTGTATCCCCCTCTCCTTCCAGGAGAGGGGGATGGACTTATGGAAGAGGGACTAGCGCCCCTCTTAAACGCCCCGATTTTACAGTTTTTTGATATTATGTCCCAGCCACAACGGCATCTTTTTCTGGCTTCAAGCTCCCCCCAGCCACTAGGTGAGCCAGCCGGGTAGGCTCAGGCAAACGATAACCACGACAACACCCTAGTACCCAGTGAATGGCATTGGCAAGGTCAATCCTATGACCTACGGAAACATAAACGGGTTTTACTCCCGGTTTCGTTCGTAAAGCTACCCCTATGACCTCGCCTCCATCTATTATTTCGGTATAGCTACCTAATTCAGCCGCAGGCATTTCATAACTACCGCAAAGCAGGGATTTAGCACAACCAATTGTTGGCGTATCCAAAAAGAGTCCCAGGTGAGAGGCAAAGCCAAACCGTCGGGGATGGGCGATACCTTGCCCATCGACCATAACTAGGTCAGGGGTAATGCTGAGTCTCTCACAAGCAGCTAAGGTCAACGGCGATTCCCGGAAGGATAAAAGGCCCGGGATGTAAGGAAAATCCAGTTCGCCTATTACTACCTTTGTCTCCACCACTCTAAGTTCGGGATAGCTTAAGACGACTACAGCACCTGTAGTCACTCCTTTCGCTTTCCCCACTGAAATATCCACACCAGCTATGAAACGAGGCACAGTAACCTCACCATTTTTAGACACCTCTGCTGCCAGCCGACGCTGTATCTCCATAGCCTCAGCAACGCTGAGTCCCCAACTATGCAATTTCTTCACCTTCACACTTCCGATTATACCGATTGCATAACCTCTTGACAACATTGGGGCGTAAATATCTTGACTTAGAAACTATTTGGTGTTAGATTATTCACTTGGGTTTGCTTGTTATTTAAGAGCGGACTATTAATAGATAAGTAGAAGGAGGAACAGGCGCAGTGAACATGATTGTTTGTTGCAAGCAGGTAATTGACCCTGAGGCACCACCAGCCAGTTTCAGAGTTGATGCCTCCGCCAATAAGGTAGTACCACC
>JAZDPB010000033.1:0-4422 GCA_043797985.1 Chloroflexota bacterium | reverse complement strand
CACCGTTTAACGGTGCTGGTGCTGTTGCCATCGTTACCATCGCTTGACCCCCTTATTGAGCTTATTTGCCATCGTGGGGCAAGCGTTCAGGTAGGGCTTTTATATTCAGTTGTTCAGGTGCGTTTTATTGTGTTTCTAGCTTCATTGTGTAACAATTAGTCAAATTATTGGACTCGAAGAAATAGCTATTATGTCGGTAATCCCCCGGGGGAGAATGGTAAATTAAAACAAGAAAATAAGAGCACAAGGAGGGTTACCGTTGAGCTATCGACTTAAGAGAGAGGTGATGGATGGAGTTGTAAATATCTCTCTGGGAATGCCCGAAGCAGACGCTTATCTTAAATTTGTGAGAGACCGATGCCGGCTTAATACTGTGCTCAGCTATGGCTATGATCTCCAGGTCTTTCTGAACTCGATTCAAAAGCCAATACTGGAGATTACTCCGCTCGATATCCTTGCTTTCATCGAAAGTCAGCAAGCGGCGAGTAATCGGCAGGGTCGTACGAACGGCCTTTCCATCAAGGGGCCAGGGCTCTCCAACCGGACAATCAAACGGCGGCTTGCCGCGGTGACCGGTTTCTACGAGTACCTGAGCGTTTATCATAACCTCCAACTTAAGACGAGCCCGATTCCACGCGGTCTCGTCAGGAGAAAAACTTCCTGGGGCAATTGGTACGGCAGACCTACCAGCACACCTCTTATCAGAGCGCCGGAGACCTTGCCCAGGCCTTTAGATCCAGAAGAGATTAGCCCATTCATCGACTCGATGCGCTTCCATCGAGACAAGGCCATGGTCCTGCTGATGCTGCTGGCGGGCCTCCGAAAATCCGAGGTATTGAAGCTGGCTCTTAATGACATCGACTTTGGCCAACACACACTGACCGTGAAGGAAGGAAAGGGAGGACACCGAAGAGTAGTCGCTATCTCGGACGCTGGCCTACAGGAACTGCTCAGTTATCTGAACAAAGAAAGACCAGCCAGCGCCTCTGATCGAATATTCCTGGTCATGAAAGGACGGAACAGGGGCCAGCCGATGACCGTAGGGGCTCTGGATACCATCATTGAATATCACCGGGATAAGGCAAATACACCTAGTGTCCAATGCCACCGTCTGCGTCATACCTGTTTCACCAGGTTACGTCAGGGAGGCATGTCACTCGAAGCTCTGCAAGCACAGGCCGGGCATCGCAACATCACCACTACCAGGGTCTATCTCCATCTTTGTCCCCGTGAGCTCCAGCAACAATATCTCAAAGTCTCAGACGTCCTCTTTTCCGGAGGGCCGTCCGATGAATAGTCAGTTGGCCGTTGAGAGTCCCAGTATCGAGGTGTCCCCGGAAAGCAAACTGCTTACGACATACGAATCTAAAGAAGAACTGGCTTCATACCACGACTGCCTTGTAGCCAGTTACCTGTCATACCTGAAAGCGGCCGGATACTCACAACTCCCCCAGGAGATCCGCAGGTTTGAACGAGGAGCCAGGAGCTTCCTCAGCAAATATCCTGATCCTCAGCTCTGGCTCAAGCTTTCCCCGCAAGAGCGACTTCGCTGCCATTGCACTGAGCGTGGCTTTCTGAATTATCTTTTTCTACGCCGGCTACTGCCCATGCCACTGGAGCATGTCCTTATGCCAAGACCTCGCCTATTCCAGATGGCGGTCCGGCTGATGGAACGTGAAACCTACCAGGTTTATGAGAAAGCAGCTTCCCGGCTGGGATACCGCGAGCTAACTATCAAAGACCAGTTTCGAGCTATTCTTTGTCTTATGATATGGGCACAGAAACCATTACAAGCTCTCACTCTCGATGATTTGAATACCTTTCGGCAGGAACTGCGTTTGATGTACGCAAGACTAGCGACCAGGAATCGAAAGGTATTGCAGGGATTGCCATATCGGTGGGCTATCCGCTTATCGAGTATCCAAACTGTACTCTTTCATATGGGAGTCTTTCCACAATTGAATCGGAGCACGCGTAGGATCAGCTTTGAGAGACAATGGAGAAACGCCCCGACTGATATTGCCGCCACTGTCCGGCGATATCTGCAACAGATGTCGTTGTCTCTCCGTCCTGATTCGGTCTACCAGGAAAAGACACGCCTATTTCGCTTTTTCTCCTGGCTGACCCATACGAACCCGGAGATAACCAGAATCGAGCATATTCAGCGCTGTCACATCGAAGCCTTTAAAGAATACATACGCTGGGCGCCTCTCCAGCATAAATCGAATGGTCCCGGAGACGTGCTTCAACCAGCGACCAGGTATCACTTCCTTGCCGCCTTATATTATTTCTTTATCCGTATTTCGGAGTGGCAGTGGCCGGAGGCTCCCACGCGAGTACTTGTATTCCCCGGAGATTTCCCTATCCTGGACAAGCCCTCTCCAAAATTTCTGGATGAGATAGCCGCCGCGAAATTCCTCCAGGCCGCACGAGAGCATCCTGACCTGTTTACCCGGCTATGCTGCATCACTCTTCTTCTAACCGGGATGCGCCAGGGCGAATTCCTTGACCTTACCGCCGACTGCATCGTCCAGATAGGCGAGAATCACTGGCTCCGCGTCCCGGTAGGGAAGATGCACAACGACAGATACATACCGCTTCATCCCGAGGTAAAAGGTCTCCTGGATGAGTGGATAGTACAAAGCCTGCCTAAGAAGCCTTACGACTTCCTGTTTGCCTCGCATGGCTACCGGCTCGGGAGAGGAAAAGTAACACTTGCCGTAGAACGTGTCAGGAAGGCAGCCAGCATCAAGGAACACATTTCACCGCACCGGCTTAGACATACTCTAGCTACCCTGGCCATCAACCGGGGAATGCCTCTGGAAAGTATCGCCGCTCTTCTGGGCCACCGGTCACTATCCATGACCATGGTCTATGCCAGGATCGGCAACAGGACTGTACAGCAAGAATACTCTCAGGTCAGCGAGCACCTGGAAGAGCTTTGTAATCGGGTAGACCTGCTAAATAACCAAGCTCCTCTTACAGAAGGAGCTCAGATGCGCCGGCTGCGGCAAGATCACTGGCGAATGCTCGGTAACGGTTATTGCACCCGGCCGGATGGTATTCCTTGCGAATACGAGACCATCTGTGAATCCTGCCCTTGCTTCTCGACTACGATCGAATTCCTGCCTATTCTACAAAAGCAGAAACACGACGCCGAAGAGAAAGGACAAAACCAACGTGTAGACATTTTTACTAAGCTCATCAGAAGCATGGAAAGAAGCTAATTCACTCCTACTTGATTATTACCTGCATAATAGCACGTTTATCATACCCTCCTCTGGATAGATAGAAAAAGCCGGTAAACTAAAAGCCACTTGTCTTTTCAGATTTCAACTTTTCCCGAATATATCCGGATATGATAGAAAACTGGAAAAAGTATTATAATAAGGCTTGACCTCATACCTTATATTTGAAACGAATTTGTAGAGGATTGAATGGACAACTTGCAGGGAATATCTGGACAGTCAACCGACTATTATAGAGAAGATAAACCGGACCATAAAAAAGAATTAAGGGAAATAGTCAATTTAATCCTACCCGATAGCATGATGATTGTTTTGGCCTTGATAATGGTCCCGGTAATATTGATTCCCTCGTAAAAACCCAGGTGTGCGCTGGGCCGACTAGCGACGGGACTGTACGGATGTCGCCGCCAGGGCCTTGACTGCACCTTCATGGACTAATGCAGTGAAGTCGTGCGCTCGCACCTCCCCTGTCTCGGCTGAGCAGGAGACCACGCGGTGGGGTTTGCTCATCCCAGTGCTGGTACCGGTGTCTCCGCCACGCATAACCTTCGGAATTTCTCAGCCAGCAGGGCTCGCACCATCCGCTTGATGTTGCACGCCAACGCCTTGAGGTAAACGGCCAGTCTAACCCTGCGGCCCCCGCGCACACGCAGATGCCCAAGCCCGTGAGCCCTCTTCAGCTCAGAGTTCGTCCCCTCGATCCCCGCCCGCACGGTATACCGCCGGCGGAACTCTCCGCTTGCCTCAGCCCTCCGGCGGCGCTCGATTTTCACTTTGATGAGATCAGTCTCCAGTACATACACCCCCAGCTTGCGGCTGAATTTTACAGGGCAACAGGGACGTAGCGAGCATGCTTCGCAAGTCGCTCTGGCGAATCGTAGTTCCACTCGCTCGGGTGCCGCACACTCCTCGTACTCCTCCATCGCCTCGTGACCTGCGGGACAGGCCGACCGCTTATCGGCCATAACATCGATTTGAAAGTCTGCCGCCGTGAGGTCCCTGTGGGTGTCGTTCTCTGCCTCCTCTGTTTTGTCAGGCCCGGGACCTGCTACCGGGCTCACCAGTTCCGTCCCCCAGAGCTCCGCTTCGATGGCATTACGTCCCGACCCATACGTGGTGTCGGCGAACAACTCATTGGGCTGGACATCCCGCTCGGCGAGTGCGTCGATGAGCG
>JAZDPB010000025.1:0-4582 GCA_043797985.1 Chloroflexota bacterium | reverse complement strand
TGTTGATTCTTTTCAATCATGGTGGTTATTGCAAGGGATACAGTGACGAAGCAATCTCACCCCCGCTCATCCAGATTGCCACGTCCCGATGAAATTCGGGACGTGGCAATGACAATAACAACTAAGATTGAGTAACAGGAGGCTGTTTATTACCTTGTCCTTACGCATCCTTTTGTGTTACACTTTTGAACGAGGGACACTATTAGATGAGAAAGCGTGTTTTTTCTGGCATCCAGCCAACCGGCGATATCCATATCGGCAACTATCTGGGAGCTATCAGGCACTGGGTGAAGATGCAGGACACTTTTGATAATATCTTTTGCATTGTGGACCTGCATGCTATTACCGTACCGCAGGACCCGCAGGTCCTAAAAGCCAAGACTCGGGAAGTTACCGGATTGCTATTGGCCTCAGGTATTGACCCCAAGCGGTCTATCGTTTTTATCCAGTCTCATATTAGCGCTCACGCTGAACTAGCCTGGATTCTCAATTGCTTCTTCCCGATGGGGTGGATGCAGCGGATGACCCAATTCAAGGAGAAATCGCAGAAAGCGAAGGAACTGGTGAGCGTTGGCCTTTTCGATTATCCTGCTTTGATGGCGGCTGACATTCTCCTTTACAACACCGATGGCGTGCCGGTGGGTGAAGACCAGAAACAGCATGTGGAACTGGCGAGGGATATAGCGCAGCGTTTTAACTCAATCTATGGCGAGACTTTCAAGCTGCCCGAACCATTAATCCCTGATGTGGGCGCCCGCATCATGGGTCTGGACGACCCTACCGGGAAAATGAGCAAGAGTGAAATAGCTTCCGGTCACGCTATAAACCTGCTCGACCCGCCAGATGTTATTCGGGGTAAGGTGCTGCGCGCCACTACCGACTCACTGCGGGAGATTCGCTTTGACGAAAACCGACCGGGTATCTATAACCTGCTGGTTATCTACGAACTTTTTACCGGGGAGAATCGAAAAGATATTGAAGCCCACTTTGCTGGTAAGGGTTATGCTGCTCTCAAGAACGAGCTGGGGGAAGTAGTGGTGGAAGGATTGAGCTTGTTACAGAGACGCTACCAGGAACTGACTGCCGACCCTGCCTATATTGATTCCATTCTAGCCGAAGGGGCAAGCCACGCCCGCCCCTTGGCAGAAAAAACTCTGGCATTAGTAAAAGAGCGGGTAGGGTTAGGCTAGGCCAGACTCCCGCTCCTCTTTCAGAACTGGAAAGAAGCTCCAGTGATGCTTGATTCAATATTAACCTGTGAGGTGAACTAAAATAGATATAATTCCTGCCATAGACCTTAAAGATGGGAAGTGTGTTCGTCTGTATCAGGGTAGCTATGATAAAGAGACTATCTATTCTGATGACCCGTTAGATGTCGCATTAAGATGGCAGTCGCAGGGAGCGCCCAGGGTACATATTGTTGACCTTGATGGTGCTGCCAGGGGCGAAGTTTATAATCTGGAAATCATTACACAGTTAGCTAATGCTGTCTTGGTGCCGATACAAGTAGGTGGTGGCATTCGTCAACTGGGAATGATAGAGCAGTTACTTAAAGCTGGCGTAGACCGTGTTATTCTGAGCACGGCGGCGGTAGAAGACCGTAAGCTGGTCGAAGAAGCCTGCCACCGGTTCAGCGAGTCCATTATCGTCAGTATCGATACTAAAGAGGGATTTGTTGCTATCCATGGCTGGCAGCAGGAAACGATGCTAACCGGCGTGGAATTTGCCCAGTCCGTGGTACCGCTTGGGGTAAAGCGTTTTATCTACACTGACATTAGCCGTGATGGTACTCTCACTGAACCCAACTTTACTGCTATTAACGAGCTTATTGATACTCTCAGACTGCCCGTCATCGCTGCCGGTGGTATTTCATCGATAAATCATCTCAGGGTACTGAAAAAACTTGGTGTCGAAGGAGCTATAGTCGGGAAGGCACTCTATACCGGAGACATCAACCTGAAAGAAGCGCTTGACACTCTAAGTTAAGAAAAAGATAACAAGCAAGTTCATTAAAAATGGGTTCTGTTTGTATTTGGTTAATTCCAATGGTATCACTAGAAACCAGATAACTTTTTCAAAGATGTCATTCCAGCGCAGGCTGGAATCCAGTGGCAGGAAGAAGTCTGGATTCTGGCTTCCGTATCAGGTACGGGACAAGTTTCGCCAGAATGACAACACGGCCAAAACAGAATGGTACCTAAAAATATTAAGGAGAGTCATAGAGAGCAAAGCCTTTATAATCATAGGGCGTTAAAGAGGGATGAAGTCCCTCTTGCAAAACTACTCCCCCTTCCCCTTTTCAAGGGGAAGGGGGATAAAGGGGGATAGGGTTGATAAATAATCTCAAGTTAAATGAAAAGGGGGCTTATTCCGGCAATCATTCAAGATGTTGATACCGGTGAGGTGCTGATGCTGGGCTACATGAATGAAGAAGCACTGCGCCGCACCCTATCCGGTGATGACGTCTGGTTTTACAGCCGCAGCCGGCAGGAACTCTGGCACAAAGGAGAGACCTCAGGTAACTACATTAAGGTACGCGAAGTATGGTTGGATTGCGATAACGATACCATTTTGGTTAAAGCGACCCCTACCGGCCCGGTGTGCCATACTGGTAACCGGACCTGCTTCTTTCAACGGTTACCGAGACGAAATGAATAAATTAGTAGCTTATCTTCCCACCACAGTGTGGAGTATTGACAAAGAGCGTCTAAGAGGGGCGTAAGCCCCTCTTCCTTTTTTGAGGCTGTTCAGAAACTGTCATTGCGAGACCATTCCGATAAAGTCGGAAGGCGAGAGCAATCTCTGAGATTGCCACGCTTGCGTGCCGAAACACACTTCAGCGTACAGGCACAAGCTTCGTCCTCGCAATGACAAATGAACCTTTTCGGATAGCCTCGATATGTGGTGAGGTTGACAGATAACCTCGCCATCGGCTGGCTCTATTGACAGGCTATGGAGGGGGAAGGCGGGGCTGTTTGCTCTGCCTGGTCTGCCTCTACCGCCCCCTTGAGTGCCGATAGCGCAACTTCTAGCTGGCTATCATCGGGTTCTCTTGTTGTCAGCGACTGTAACCACAGCCCCGGAGCAAGGACAGTTCTGACCAGGCCATTGTTGGTATGTCGGGCGCCGAAATAGATAAGTTCGTAGCTAAGGGCAGCGATAACCGGGATGAGGATGATTCTTGAGAGCACCATTAGCCATGCAGAGTGCAGGCCGATTAGCGCAAAAACAATAATAGCAATGATAAACACTGCAAACAGGAAGCTAGTGCCACAGCGCGTATGTGCCTTACTGTATTCCCTGACCGCTGTTACTTCCATCGGGACACCAGCTTCAAAGGCGTTCACCGCCTTATGTTCAGCACCGTGATAAGCAAATACCCGCTTAATGTCAGGCAGCAATGTCATTACCTTGAGATAAGCAATGAAAATGACCACCCGAATAATGCCATCGGTCAAATTGAATAGAAAGGATGAACTGAAATTAAACAGTTTGGTGAGGTAAAGAGGTATCAGGAAGAAGAGGACGAATGCCAGGACGAAACCAACCGCTACTATAATCCAGGCTAATCCCCCCGAAGCCTTCTCCCCTTCCTCTTCTAGGGACACATTAGCCGAGTAGAGCAGAGACCTGATACCCAGGACCATAGATTCAATCAGCGCAATAATGCCCCGTATTAGCGGAGTTTGCCGCATCCAGCTGGTAGGGAGGGTCGTCAAAGGCTGCGTATCTATCGCTAAGTTGCCATCGGGACGCCGCACTGCGGTTACCATGGCTTTCTGCCCTCTTATCATTACCCCCTCGATAACGGCCTGTCCCCCATAAAAAAATCTCTTTGCCACAATAATCCTCTTAATAAACAAAAGGGAGCGGCTCGATAACACCGCTCCTGCTTTGTCTCGCTATCCCACCGTAAAAGTCTTCTACAGCTATCTCAGCTGTCTGGCTTACTCTTTTATCTTATAGCGCCGCTTGAACCGCTCCACCCGCCCTGCGGTATCCATCATCCTGCGCTCGCCGGTGAAAAACGGATGACACTTACTGCACAACTCAACCTTTAATAATTTCTTGGTGGAGCCGGTAGTAAAAGTATTGCCACAGGCGCAAACTACTTTGGCGTCAGTAAAATACTGGGGATGAATCTTTTCCTTCATAACATTTAGTTAGCGTAAACGCTAACCTTCCTCCGGTTATTGCTCGTAGGTTCGAATTTAACGGTGCCGTTAATCAGAGCGAAGATAGTGTAATCCCTGCCCAAACCCACATTGTTGCCCGGAAAAATGTGCGTACCACATTGCCGGACTAATATCGCCCCGGCATTAACGCTCTCTCCGGCATATTTCTTCACACCCCGCATCTTTGGTTTACTATCTCGACCATTATGGGTGCGTCCCCCCGCCTTTTTATGCGCCACTTTCTATCACCTCTTTTTTCTGTCGCCGAACCCTCTTGACCGGCTTTTCTTGTGCCGCCCCCGGTTCGATTATCTTATCAATAGCTAGCCTGGTATAAAGTTGACGATGCCCTGTCTTCTTGCGGTAACGCACTTTTGGCTTGTACCTAAAAACAATGACCTTCTTAG
>JAZDPB010000023.1:0-2417 GCA_043797985.1 Chloroflexota bacterium | reverse complement strand
AGCCAGGTGGGGGCAGGCGCTATTTCGCTGTCATCCAAGACTTCGTACCTTCTACCACTTTCATGTAGACTTGGAGGTATCACGATGTAGCCGCCGTTGGCTCTCAGGTCCACACCTTTGTATCTGGCGAATGTAACGGTACTTCTGACATCGACACCGTCGGGATTACGGTAAATCCAATGCTCGCCCCCTCCGCCGGTCCGGTGAGTCTTGGTGCGGGGCAAACGGCCGTACCTCGCCTCCATAACCGTCTTGCTTTCAAGGCCTCCGTTCTTGGCGTCAAAGTCGAGAACCATCAATCCATCCGTCACCAGGGCAATACCAGCGTTGGGCCAGCGTGTCCAGTATTCACGAACACCAGCCTTGGTCTGTGTTGCATCCTTCAGCCCGTGGGGAGTGAGAGGCTTTTTGTCAGGCTTTACCGGAAATACCTTGAAACCCTGCCCGATATACGAGAGGGCAGCATCCAGCATATCATTCATTGCCACCCTCGCTCTGTTCCTGGAGGTAGCGTTCCAGCGAGGCTACCGGTATAACCACACGCTTCTCCGAAAGATGGACATGCGGCAGCTTGTCAGCTTTGACCAGGTCATATAACAGGCTTCTGCTGCAGTGAAGCGCATGGGCCGCTTCAGGTATGGAGTAAACCAGGCGATCAGCGGCCGTCTTTTCCATTACTGTCTTCCTCGGGGAATAACTCAGTTTCAGCGACTTTCAAGGCTTCGGCGAGAGCTTTCCTTGCTTTAGGCCAGGGTGCCAGTGTACCCCGTTCAATAGCGCTAATATTCTGCCCTGCCATCCTAGACTTCCAGGCTAGTTCGGTCTGGGAAAGCCCCGCCTTTTCACGGTACTCTTTGAGTCGGTTCTTTATCATAACGGTCTCCAAAAATATTTCTGGAAAAGTATTGACATCTCCTAAGGTTTCTACTAATATTAAAGGAATATAGATAGAGCACGCAAGGCATGGATAGTATTACAACAAAGGAACATAAGGTATGAATTCTAAAAGGACAGGTAGAGGCCCGAAAATATCAAGCGAAGTAAGACAGTTGATAATCGGCCAGGCCATCCACGACAGTAAGACGATGCCTAGGAGAGCCCTGGCGGTGCGGCTTCAGGATCTCATTGAGAGGATGGGAGAGGTTTCACCAACTGAAGATACCCTGTCGAGGATGATATCGGAAGCCCGCAACAAGCAGCCAAGCGAGCTCGAAAGGCCGTGGAGCATAGGAGCCTGTGCCCATTATGGTATTTCGCCTGATATCATTCCGGTCTTGATCAGGTTACAGAAACTGAAGGCAGCCAGCGATGAAGAAGGCTCACCCGGAAAAATAACGATAAGAGAAGCCCGATGGGTCGCCCGGTTATATCCAGCCGCTGAGCCGGTAATCGACAGATTATTTAAGAACGAAGAAGGAAGCCTATGGTGGCTGTCCTTAATTGTAAATGGCTATGTCCAGAGGGAACGAGTAAGCGAGCAAATGAATGAGCAATATCCAAATACCTCCGATCTTGATAGGCTTTATTTTGCTAGCGAAGATTTCTTGAGTGACGAAGCACTAGAAGCCTGGTGGGGCACACTCCCTCTCGAATACCAGCAAGCTATCCTAGATGCAATTGAGCAAGAGAGATCAACTCTCCATGAAGATATCAAACGGAATAAAGGACGGCCTCTTTCTGACGAAGAGACCAAAATGATAGATGATTGCCTCGATATATTTAAAAGTGGCGGTCCTACTTCTTTAAGTGAATTCGTTAAGCAATGTCCATTAGCTCAAGAAAATGGCATGATACAGATAATCTCGTCAATCCTATATTCAAAAGCAATCTGGAGGGATCAGCAATGAGAGGTAGAATAATCAAACGGAAAGGCAGTAATAATTATACAATCGTTCTCCAGTTAGGCTTGGACCCATCTACCGGCAAGAGAAAGCAGCAGTGGATAACCTCCGGAACCTCAAAACGTGATGCCGAAAAGCAGATGGCAAAACTAATTCACGAACTTGATAGTGGTACGTTTACGAAGCCCAATAAAAAGACCCTGGCCGAGTACCTTAATGAGTGGATTCATAGTGTTCGAGGCAACCTATCGCCACGTACCGTTGAGGGCTACATCACGATTATTAACAGGATAATACCTGCCCTCGGGGCAATCCCAATAACACAATTAAAGCCAGATACTCTGCAAAAATATTACTCCGATTGTTTGAATAGTGGTCGGCTTAATAAACCAGGAGGTCTAAATCCCCTCACTGTACGACATCATCATGCCCTATTGCACCGGGCATTGAAGAATGCGATGGAATGGGGACTGATTATGCGCAATCCGGCTGATACAGCACACCCACCCAAGCCTCGACCAACCGAAATCAATATAATGAGTGAAAATGAAATACAGGCGTTTCTCGAAGCTGCCA
>JAZDPB010000013.1:0-3096 GCA_043797985.1 Chloroflexota bacterium | reverse complement strand
GCATACATGCGCATACAATTAGTAGGTATGGTGTGCATGTCCTTCACGATGATGAATCAGAGTATTATGCAAGCTTCCGGAGATGCAGTCACTCCAATGAAAATAGATGTTGGTTACAGGCTTTTTCACATAGCACTTTGCCCCTTCTTGGTCTTCGGCCTGTGGATGTTCCCACACCTTGGCGTCAGTGGCGCTGCCTTAAGTGCTGTCATTTCCCAGGGTATAGGAGGGGGCATTGGTCTTTGGATTCTCTATAGCGGGCGGACTCGGGTGCGGCTGACTATGAAGAACTTCCGTCTTGATTGGAATATGATATGGCGTATTGTGAAGATTGGCATTCCTGCCTCCCTGACGCAAGGGGAAAGAAACCTTAGCCAGGTTGCAATGGTATGGTTTATTGCTCCCTTTGGCACACTTGCTGTGGCAGCTCATTCTCTGACGCAAAGGGTAGATGGTTTTCTGCATATGACTGCTTCGGGATTGGGACAGAGTGCCGGTGTGCTGGCGGGGCAAAATTTGGGGGCGGGTCAACCGAAGCGAGCGGAGAAGTCAGGCTGGCTGGCAGCCGCCCTGTTTACCGGTTTTATGTCTCTTAGTGCGGTTATAGTATGGTTTTGGGTTGAGAATGTGGTTCGAATCTTCAATACTGAGCCCGGTCTGGTGGGGATAACCAGCACATTCCTGAGGATAAACATAGTAAATCAAATGGTGTTTGGTCTGGATATGGTATTGATGAACTGCTTAAACGGCGTTGGCGATACCATGATACCGATGTTGACTGCATTAATTTCTTCTTGGTTGGTGCAGATGCCCCTGGCTTACTTTCTACCACGGGTTGCCAACCTGGGTGTTTTGGGAATTCGCTGGGCATTAGTAATTGCCGCGGTAGGAAGGTCAGTCATCTATGCAATATATTTCAAGTCGGGTCGGTGGCAGCATAAAAAGGTGTAACAAAAAGCCCAGCCTTTTTAGCCGGGCTTTGCTGTAATTCATTGGTAGCGCGGGTTGTACGATAGCTAGAACTTTTAGGCTGGTCTTCCAATTTGCCATCTAGTAGTGGATAGCAGATAAATCTTGCCCTTATCTCGAAAAAGAAGTAGCGGCAAAGTTTCTACGTGAGCGACCCTCCGTTTTCCGGGTAAATCTGCTGTTCCGACGGGTAGCGGTTTGCGGGGGTGCAGACTTGGTATAATCAAAGTTACTCAGTGTGCGCCGCTCGATTTTCTTTTTGAGAATTCGTTCCAGTGAATTAGCCATAGCCGTATCGGCATCGGTGACAAAGGTAAGGGCATCGCCATTATTGTTGACCCGTCCCGTACGCCCGATGCGATGAATATAATCATCTGTGGTGGCCGGCATATCGTAGTTTATGACGTGGGAAATATGCAGGATATCGATGCCGCGGGCCATAATATCGGTGGCCACCAGTATTTTTATCGCTCCTTTTCGGAAGCCATCGAGGGCTGCCTGGCGTCTTGACTGAGTCAAGTCTCCTTGCAAGGAGGCGACTCTGAATCCAGCCGCCTTCAGACTCTTAGCGACACGCTCGGTGCGGTATTTGGTACGGGTAAATATGAGCACTGATTTTGATTCCAGCCCGTACAATAATTCCGTCAGCAGGTCGGTCTTGAGGTGCTGCTTAACCGGGTAAAGCGAGTGTGATACAGTAATTGCCGGTGCCGTTTGACCTATCTGCACTGTCACAGGGCTCTTCAATATCTCTTTTGCGAGCTTGCGGATGTCTTCAGGCATCGTTGCCGAGAACATCAGAGTCTGTCTGGGCTTTAACATGCATCGCAATATCTTCTTGATGTCCGGCAGGAAACCCATATCGAGCATCCTATCAGCCTCATCGATGACCAGGACTTCCACGGTTGAAAGGTCGATAGAGCCTCTCCATAGGTGGTCGAGTAACCGACCGGGACAAGCAACAACTATTTCAACGCTCTTGCTAAGCTCTCTGACCTGGGCTTCGACATTGGTGCCGCCATAGGTAGCGATACTCTTAATGCCGGTATATTTCCCCATTACGTTGATGGCGCCATTGACTTGCTCGGCCAGTTCACGAGTTGGGGTGATAATGACGGCGCTAATTTGTCTCCTTGGCACCTTCATCAGCCGCTCCAAAATCGGTAAGACAAACGCCGCTGTCTTGCCGGTGCCTGTCTGGGCAAGCCCGATGATATCTTTACCCTTTAGTATCAGAGGGATTGCTTCTTCTTGTATCGGTGTAAGTTCCGTGTATCCGAGCTCATGCACACCATTCATGATAGCCGGATGTAGATTTAAGTTTTCGAAATTCATTATACTCCTAATTGGGGCAGACATGAGCAAGGCATCGCCAGCCCGTGTCTGCCTGAAGATTAACCCGAATTATCGGCTCGGTCTTACTTTGCGGTAACAATCGCTGCAGTAAACCGGCCTATCACCGCGAGGTTGGAAGGGTATCTGCGTATCCTTGCCGCACTGGGCACAAACCGCAGAGTACATCTGGCGGCTGGCACCATAGTTGCTGCCGGAACGCTCGGTCTTTCTGACCTGGCGGCATTCGGGACAGCGCTTGGGTTCATTGGTATAGCCCTTGGACTTATAAAAGTCCTGTTCCTCAGCGCTGAAGGCGAAGGTAGCTCCGCAATCGGAGCACTGGAGAGACTTATCCTGAAAACTCATTTGGGTGACCTCCTCTCTATAGATTTTAGTTAGAGTCCGGTCACCCAATACTTGATTTATCTTGGTAAGATTAAAAAGTTTGAAATAACCTAAACTTGAACTAATTACAATCTATTATATCTCGTAGAAGACTCCTTGTCAAATTTGCGAAGCTGGATTAACTGAAGAAGTAATAAAATCTGCAACTAGGTTGGAGGGTGATGCTACTTGACTGGTAGCGGGGTTGGATTCGAACCTTCGCCTCACCGCCACTTAATAATTAACACTTCAGTTTTCTTCAATATCTTGCGACAAAATCCCCTTGCTTTTCTCTTTACCCGTATTTTATCATTACATCACAACGTGGCGGTCTCCGGTTAAAGACGCCGTCGGATTCTGGCTGCTCTGGTCAACTCGGGCTGCTGGGAAGGCCCTTGTTTCAACCGT
>JAZDPB010000073.1:0-2124 GCA_043797985.1 Chloroflexota bacterium | reverse complement strand
TGACGAAATGTGCAGTGTTTACAGATGGCACAGTATTCAGAGGTTGCTTGAAGGTAATCCCAGTTCCTGGAAAATGCGACGGCTCAGAGTCTCTGCCTGCTTGTGGTCAAACGTTCGGTTCAGAAGCTCCTGGCTCAACTTCTGGAATAATTCTTTCAAGTAGTTTTCGTAATCCGTTATTGCCTTGGTGATAATGATTTCATCGTTGGGTAGGCTAACAATATATTCGGCAGGCTTATGGGCGTAGATAATATACTTGGCCGCCGCTATGCTTGGAGCCTGATAGCTAAAGCCATCACCGGCAACTTCCTGCTGGCCAAAGAAGTAATCACCCAGTCTAAGCGGTACATCTGCAACCGGCACACTGATGCAATCCTGCGGTTTGGGTTTCTTGTTGAAAAAGTTAGCGGGGAACGACTTGATGCCTTCCTGCAGTAAGTCTTTCATAACTTGTTCTAACAGTTTGGTGATGTCCCGCACCGGCTTAGCCTTATTAAGTTTCTTTCGCATACCGGCCAGCTCGATACGCTCCCGCACCATTTCTGTGAGGCCGTCATAGATAGGCTGAAGGTATTTTGTCGGGTCAAGCCCCATAGCTTCCAGCACTAAGCTGTCCAGCTTATGCCGGTCTTTCCTGTTTACTTCTTCGAAGATAGATTTGACTGGGCGTTGCGCCAATTTCTCGAAAGAACTTACTATCTTTGTCCGCAAAGGCGTTTCGATAGGATTGGCTATGACCAGCAACTGATCAATCTCTGGACCAATAAACTTCAAAACGCCTTCACCGAGAGTGGCACGGCCAAATACTTGAATAAAGAGCGCGTTGATTGACGTATTCAACCAAGCTGACACAATATCCTTATCAATTGAAGGTTTAACTGAACCTTCAAAAAGAACATCACTTACATACACATTGGCCTTGTTAATAGGGAAGAAAATCCTTTCTCCGAAAAACGCGATAATAATCAGGTCGGATATATTTCTGTCGCTAATACTATACCACTGCTTTCTGCCCGAAACCGTTGGAACTTTGGACCAGTTAACCCCTTCTTGGGTTGACTGCTTCTCTCCGTTCTCAATGTACTTGAGTGCACCTAGTTTATGTTTCTTACGTAATTCTGCTTTGCTCAAATGGCAAATAAATAGTTTGTATTTTGTGTTCTCTGAATCTATTACTATGCGAGTTAGTTCGCGTGGGGACTTGACGATTGGTGCCAAGAACTCCTCTTCAATGCCCCAATGCTTAATTGTTTCTTCTGTAAGATAGAAAAAATCATTGATACCAGTTGTGAAACCACGGCGTATAGTGGCAACTTCCCGTAGGGGTATCAATCTGTCACCTTGCTCCTTGAGAAGGTCAAAGTATACCTGCGGCGCTCTTAAATACTGACCCCATTTGGCCGTTTTGCCTTCGGCATTCAGCTTATCCTGCAGTTCGCTCTGGCGCACCAGACGGATGCGGAAATCGGCATCCTCGCTGGTCTCCACACCCTCAAGGGTGTTAGTTACTTTAGCGCCTTCTATCTTGAGGTAGGCTATGCCGGCGTTCTCTACCTTCTGAACAAGCCCGTCAAGCCCCACCCAGCGATTAGCGGCATCCAGCTTGGCATTCCAGGGGATAAGCTCCGCCAGTTTCTTCTTAACTTTAACGAACTTGACTATGTGGTCATCCCGCTCCGTTTTGTCCGAACAGCGCTCCAGAATAGTGACTACTGTATTTACCGCTGCGTCCTCAAACCACGGCTCACAGCGGGACTCCAGAATGGCCACTATCTTGAAGTTATTCACCATATACTTTTGAAGCTCGTAGCCATAAGCCACATCCAGCCAGGCGTTAGAGGTGATAAAGCCCATACGTCCGCCTTCTTTAACGAAGCGGCCGGTGTGGAAAAAGAGGTAAGCGTAAATATCCGCTTGGCCAGATACCTTAATAGTAAAGGCATCGCGGTAGTCCGCCAGCCAGTCTTCTTTAATGACCTTTTCCAGCGTGTCCTTGTAACCTTTGAATGTTTTCTCAATTAGCTCCTGGCGGATAAAGGGGAAATTGCCCACGGCGGCGTCAAACTTGGGGATGGGTTCCTTTATTTTGGTAAAGCCAGA
Source organism: Chloroflexota bacterium (assembly GCA_043797985.1). Taxonomy (GTDB): domain Bacteria; phylum Chloroflexota; class Dehalococcoidia; order Dehalococcoidales; family UBA2162; genus JAZDPB01. Next base: position 24 of record JAZDPB010000073.1, on the reverse strand, counting down.
AGACAGGTCAGCCTTGGGTGGCGG
>JAZDPB010000136.1:0-6920 GCA_043797985.1 Chloroflexota bacterium | reverse complement strand
GCAGACGTCTGCGGGGCCTGCGCCTGCGGGTGAAAATGCCTTGGTCGGCGAGCCGGGACTGCACCTGTCCTGGCAGACCACCCTTGCCACGGCAGAATCTGGGGCGACATACGCCTACCCGCTGGGGACTGGTGCCGCCTGGGCGCACCCCATCGAGATGACCAGGGTCTACATCATTGTGCCGGAGGAGCTTGACTTCACAGTGCAATACCCGAAGTTGGGAGCAAACCGCTCCGGATTCGTGAAGAAGCAGTCGTCTTATGAGCCGCGCATCGCCGACTCGGGTGAGGAGGCTGCTTACGCGATGGATACCGCAACCGATGTATCTATCTATCCTTTCCGCGGGCGGCTGAACATCTGGCGGGTTACCTACGCCAATAGCAACGCTGCGGAGGATATTGTGATAACGGTCAACCAGAGCTCCGGCACCAGCTTTGGAACCATCCTCAGACGAGCGGGCTCGCAAGTGGCTTTCTTCATTGGACTGATTGTCGCCGCCTTGTTCTGGATTCTTGCCTGGTCTTTTTTGATGCCGCGCCTGCTGGGAAGAGGCAATAAAGTTAAAGGTCTGTGGCGATTTTCGCTGACCTATATCGGATGGAACGCTCTCCTGTTCGTGCCCGGGGCTATTCTGTATTTCGTGTTCTCTTTCGGTGCGCAGGCAGTAGCCCTGTTTCTCCTCGTAATAATGTTTGGCGCAGCCAGCGTCCTCACCTTCGCCCTCAGGCATCTGAACAAGCTGGGAGTGAGCACCGCTCAAGGAGTAAGGGCTTTTATCATAGTTACGTTAGTCAGTAACGGCGCTTATCTCCTTTTCGTCCTCGGCTACGCCAAACTGGCTGGTGTACTCTAGCGGGTGCGACTTGAGGAAATTATCAGGCTGGATTCATAAGCGGAGGGAATGTAATGAAAATAAAGTGGAAGATATTTCTGCCGTTGTGGTTGATTCTAATCCTGCTTGCACCCTCGATTATATTCCCGCAGATCTTCGCAATGACAATGTCTTCTCCTGATGCTCCTGGATTACCGCTGGCTATGCCTTTCGGTGTTATATACTGGGCTGATAATTGGTGGTTTCTGCTTGGCAGGGGAAAGATACTGAGCTTTTTTCTTACTTGCTTCGTCTTTACCTTGTTACCAATTATGATATATACCTTCCCGATTACGCTGGGAATTCATCACCTACTGATAAGACTGGTTAAAAGAAGAGAGCCGGTGACTGGTTCTCAGGAGTGAATAGCTGGAGGAGGCTGGAGATGATTAAATGGTTAAGATTAAAAATGGCAGGCACGCTGCTTGCCATAACCAGTATAGCTTTGATAGTGGCTATAGTGGCCCTTGTTGCCGGTTGCTCCCACGATCCCAGGTCAATCAGAATTGACAATGTCGGTGCCAGAGGTTTTGACAGCCCGCAGGAATTGACCGACAGCCAGAAGCAGAAAGTCGTGGATATAATACTCAATTCGCCTGAGGCGAAGGAGAAACCGCCAACGGAATCCATATATAATACAAGTCTATTTTGGACAGCATTTATCTGGGATGATACTGGATACTCTTATCAGTCTTCAGTTAGATTTGAGAGTTGGGAAGACGATCCCACATACAAAGATATTCCTGAATCTGTACGCTGGTATCCCGGTGCGACTCTCTACTATGGAGACCCACAGGCTCCTACCGCCGAATGGCTGATTCAGGCTAATGTTGACCTGAATGCGGAAAAGGTAGTGTATATTAACAGCATGCCTTACCATGCCACACCGCTCACACCACCAGCCCCCAGTGAACAGCCTCCGCCTGAGCAGGTGCAGTCTCACTTACCGGACAGTACTAAGGAACCATACCCCGGCAATCATGGTATTACCACGACAAAAATCGAGCCGAAGCCAGGCGAAAGCGGGGTATCTGTCAGCGGGTTAATGATAAGACTTACGCTAGATGACCTCATTGAAAAGTCGGATGCAGTGGTTATAGGCAAAGTAGTCGACATTTTCCCCTCTCGGCAGGTTGATTGGGAACCATGGGACAAGATGATAATCACCGACGTGGTTATTGAAGTCGAGCATTACTTGTACGGCCAGTCCCAATCCCCATACATAGCGGTCATGGTACGTGGCGGACGGGTCGGAGACATGGGGATGTGGGTCGAGGATGAGCCGGTATTTAACCTGGGTGAAGAAGTAGTCCTGTTTTTATACCAGATGGAAGCTGGTATTGCGCCTCCAGAAGGATTTGACCACGCTGGATACTTCAGAGTTACCGGAAGCATGCAGGGCAAGCTCGGCTACCGGGATGGTCATGCCATTAATCTTGGAGGGGAATCTTTTACTCTTTCTGAAATCGAGCGGAAGATAGCCTCAATGCATGGTGGGAAATAAGAAATGAAAAAGAAATGTTCGATTGAAAGGACTTGTATGCGAAAACCAATATTTACGGCGTTAGCCTCACTAATGGTTTTAATACTCGTCATAGCTTCCGGGTGCTCTACATCGAGCCCAACTGTTACGGGTCCCAATTCCATGCCACCCACAGATAATCCTACATCTACAGTTTCGCCTGACGCGAGTCCCAATCCCATAGCGCCTACGGATAATGCTTCCCCCACGCTTTCACCCGACTCGAGTGGCCCCGCTTTATCCTTTATCGTGGCAGCGCCTGTTTCACCCGCTTCCGATGCAACACAAGCTTATCAACCACCTGCGCTAAAATCTCCTCCGCAATATGCAACGGTCAATGAGACGCTATCGTTCGGCGATTCTCAGCCGGCAAATATTCCATTGGGTTCAACAATTTATCACTGGAAAAACAAAATCACAGAAGCTGTCGGTCCTGACAATTCAGTGTTATTTATCTGCAAAGACACTGAAGTTGCCAAGATACCAACGCCGGGAGCAGGGGTGCAACCGGTCACTCTGGTTATAGGAGTTCCTAACGGGGCGATGATAAGTCATGACCCGAACAGTAAAGACATAATGAAAATATCTAAGGGGAATGACATTATCGGTACTATCGTGACAAAGCCCGAGGACTTTCCATATGCACCAACTCAAATACGAAATTCCAGCCAGCAGTACATAGCCTCGGGACTATATGCAGATGGCTCTTCCAGTAATATAACTTCTCAGGTTATCTGGAATAGCTCGAACCCTGTCGTTGCAACCGTATCTTCTAACGGTTTGGTGACGGCGCTGGCTGACGGAACCGCAAACATCACTGCGTCTCTGCAAGGAATAACCAGTGTTCCTGTCGAGTTGACTGTAAATTCGTTAATCTCAGTCTCCATTTCCGACTGGAGTGGCGTCGGCGCACCCAGGACCCTTACCAGCCTACCAATTGGTGCTACCTGGTATATTTACGCAACCGGGACCTATTCTGACGGCTCAACTGCCGATATAACACATGAAGTAACCTGGACTAGCTCTAATCCCGAGATAGCAACAATCGATTCGGGCGGTATAGTAACCGGCATCTCCGATGGAGCCGATAGCATTACAGCTTCCTTGTATGGGATAACCAGCTCGCCCATTTCTTTTGCCGTCGTATCACTGTCTTCAATCGCAGTATCAGCACCGGAACAATTGAAGGCAGGCTCCAAAGTATGGGTATCAGCGACCGGAATCTACAACGATGGCTCTAAAGATGGCATTTATTCACCGGTGACCTGGAATAGTTCCGACACTTCGGTAGCTACCATTTCGACTGATGGGCTGGTCACCGCCATTTCTGAAGGGACTACAGAAATCACGGCCTCTACTAATGGAATTACCAGCAAACCGGCAATTTTAGCAGTGGTAGTATCTTTAAAGACTCCGAACCAATAATTCTCCTGAGACCTTGCACCAATTGATGATAGTTCAGATGTAATAAAATAGTATTTTGTGACACGAGGTTACAAAAGTCCAGATAGTAAAATCATGGCGAGATCTCTTAGCCTTACCTAGCAAAGTTGCCCTTGAACTGACAATCCATGGTACAAAGGCTTCAATGGCAGCCGTAGTTGTTAAGTCCCCCAGGTCTGTAAATTAGTCCTCACGGTAGTACTCCATTCCAAGGTGTGTGATCTGGTCAGCGCCCATCAACCATCTGAGTGTGTTCTTGAGCTTTGTTTGTTGTATAAATAGATCATGTTCTGGATATACAGTAGGTGCGTGCTGAGGGCTCTTGAAATAAAAAGACAGCCACTCCTGAATGCCGCCGAGCCCAGCCCGCTTCGCAAGGTCCATAAAGAGAGCTAAATCAAGCACTAGTGGGGCGGCCAGGGTGGAATCTGAGCACAGGAAATTAATTTTGATCTGCATCTGCCGGCCGAGCCATCCGAAGATATCTATGTTATCCCAACCTTCCTTTGCATCTCCTCGAGGCGGATAATAGTTGATACGGATCTTATGATAAACATTAGCATACAGATCAGGGTAAAGTTCGGGTTGCAGGATGTACTCCAGCGCACCGAGCTTTGATTCCTCTTTCGTTTTGAAGTTCTCAGGCTCGTCAAGGACTTCTCCATCCCGGTTACCCAATATGTTCGTTGAAAACCAGCCGTTCACACCCAGCATCCTTGCCTTCAGCATTGGAGCCATTACCGTCTTGACGAGGGTCTGACCGGTTTTAAAGTCTTTCCCGCAAATTGGAATATTCTCATCAATCGCCAGCTTTTCTAGGACCGGGATGTCGACAGTTAAACCTGGCGCACCATTTGCGAAAGGAACACCCTCCATCAGTGCCGCAAATGCATAGATCATGGACGGCGCGATTCTCTCATCGTTTCCTTCGAGTCCTTTTATGAAACTCTTGAGGTCCTGATGTACCTTCGATGCGGTAATGAATTTTTCGGTAGAAGCACACCAAATCATAACGAGCCGGTCACACTTATTATTGGTCTTGAAACGTCGTATGTCGTCACGGATGGCTTCGGCGAGTTCAAGCTTAGTTTGTGCCTTCTTGACATTAGTTCCCTTGATCCGTTTAACGTACTGGCTATCGAATACGGCTGGCATAGGTTTAATAGACTTCAGGAAGTCTGTAATAGGCTCGATGTGTTGATGCCGGTCTAATACGCCGCACTTTACGGCTGACTCATATCCGTCGTCCAGAATCGGGTCCCACGCTCCGAATACAAGCTGGTCGAGGCTAGCTAACGGAACAAAATCCCGTATCAGAGGCGTCCGTTTCTCTGTCCGCTTACCAAGCCGTATCGTTGCCATCTGGGTAACCGATCCGAAAGGTTTCCCTGTACCGCGCCTAACATGCTCAACTCCGGCGATAAATGTGGAGCTGACTGCCCCCAAGCCCACAATGAGAACTCCGAGTCTTCCATCAGCTGGCTCAATTGTTACAGTTTCCTGGGTGACGAAGTCCTTGGGCTCGAGAGCAATTCCCTTTTCATGAGCGAGTTTCAGTAATGATTTGTGCCACTGCGATGGGATTCTTCCGGTCTTCGCCCAGTGTTGTACCGTGCTCTGGCGTCTTCCCAAGATATTTGCGAGTGAAGACTGACCGCCGAAGCGGTTTATGATTTGCTCTGCGTAGTTCTTTCGATTATTCATGATTAGGAGTGTAACGAAATTATCGTTAGTTGTCAAGTCCCCATTCTTTTCTGGGTATGAGTGAAATCGAACCAGGCTAAGCTAGACTCGAGACTTGCCTTCTTTCTCAAATGGGACCGTCTTATAGATTAGAGTTACCCACTTTACAAAAAAGAAGTAATATACAAGTATATTGAGTCCTCTGAAGAAACAAGAGATATCAATCTACGACTGCCGGTCTGATGCTGTCCTATGCCTAATTGTCGTAGATAAAACTTCTTACCCGGCATATCGGACACCACGTGGTATGCCCGCCGCGGCAGGGTTTCCTCTCCAGTTTGTGGGGGCATAGCTTACCGCCAAAGCGAAGTCGCTCAAGGAGAAGCGGGTTATCGAAAAACGTTACCGCACCGCAGCTCGGACAGTGAGCCATGTATCCCTTCTCAAGTTCGAAAACGGCTGCTTTTGATCCGCAATCGCAGTCCAAGGAAAACTCGGTTGCCTTCTTCTTTCTTTTATTTGTTGGCATTCTATTCTCCCAGAGTTATTTTAAGAGGTCTTTCTGCCGGCCAATTCAGATACTGGTAGATCTTCTTATCGAAGTAAAGACGCTGGTAGCCACAGTGAGGGCATGCTATCGGCGGTTTATCCGTCCAGAAGTGAGGATTACCGTATTTTTTATCAAAGACTCCAGCAGTCATGTTAACGGGGTTACCACAGCGCATAAAATAAACCTGTTCCCAGGCTGCCAACTGGTCCATGAGCCCGCTTAATCCCACATAGCGGCGGTAGAACCGCCTCAGTTCATCCTCGCCAGCAACGTCAGCCTGCAACTGCGATAAGACGTTCCCCAGACGGATACTCTCGTCTGCGAGTCCCTTCTTCTGTGATTCAAGGTCTGCTATCTCCGCCATTACCCTTGCTCTCTCCTTAGTAGCCTCGTCATACAGGTTATCCAGGTACTTTTTTAGTGAACCATGTTCCTTCAATCCTTCAGCCAGCTTTTTCCTGGCATTCTTATGACCAGCGAATTCCTTTGATAAGCCCAGCATAAGCTCAAGAGTGAATCCGTGGCTTTCCACCTCGGCCTTTACCTGGCTGGCGGTAATCACCTCTTCTTTAGTTACGTTAGCTTGCCGGTAACATTCTTCGACTTCTTTTTCGATGCGCTGTTTCTCTTTCTCTGTTTTCTTATTGAGGGTTTCTAGTTTCTTATCTGCCAATGTATACTCGTTTCTAATCCGGACCAGTTCCTGGCCCGCCTTTGCGGTAGCGTTCTTTACCTGATCGTATTCCACGTTGGTTTGCTTTCTTTGCGTTATCAAGCTCTCTACCCTTTTCTCAAGTGCAGGGACTTCCCGTTCCAACTTCGTCTTTTGCTCCAACAATTCCTTACAGGCA
>JAZDPB010000134.1:0-10017 GCA_043797985.1 Chloroflexota bacterium | reverse complement strand
AATAGATAAGTAGAAGGAGGAACAGGCGCAGTGAACATGATTGTTTGTTGCAAGCAGGTAATTGACCCTGAGGCACCACCAGCCAGTTTCAGAGTTGATGCCTCCGCCAATAAGGTAGTACCACCATCGGGTGTACCACCGGTAATCAGTCCCTTTGATGAGAACGCAGTAGAGGCAGCATTAAAGATTAAGGATGCCAAGGGTGGTAAAATCACGGCGATAAGTATGGGTGTCAACCTACTGCGGGATGTGGTAAAGAAACCGTTATCTATGGGTGCTGATGAGATTGTCCTGCTTGAGGATGAAGCTTTTGCTGAGGGTGATAGTTGGTCGACAGCTTATGCCCTGGCAATGGCGATAAAGAAGATAGGCGGGTATGACCTCATCTTCTGTGGTCGCCAGGCTGCTGACTGGGATGCCGGGCAGGTAGGTCTGGGCATTGCCGAGATATTAAATCTGCCCAGCGTGACTCTAGCTAAGAAGGTGGATATTACCGATGGTAAAGCCAGGGTAGAACGGGTAACCACCGATGGTTACGAGGTCGTCGAGGTGACTCTACCGGCATTAATTACGGTGAGCAATGAGCTTGGTGCAGCTCGCTATCCTACTATTAAAGGAATTATGACCGCTAAGCGAAAAGAGCCTACGGTCTGGAAACCAGCCGATATCGGGGTCTCTCCCTCAGAGATTGGTGCTGCCGGCCGACGCGCCAAGTTGCTCAAACTGTTCCAACCAGTACGCGAAGGTAAATGCGAGATTATCGGAGGGGACAGTCCGGAAGAGGCGGCGACTAAATTAGCCTTGAAACTTAGGGAGGCTAAGATATTATAGAGGGGTTCTTTAGCATCAACGTTTACCCATTCTAAATTGAGGAGGCAAATTGTATGTCCGAAAATAAGGGTGTGATGATTCATGCTGAGGTTATCGAAGGGAAGCTAAGTGCCATAGCTACCGAACTCTTAGGGTGCGGTAGGAAGCTGGCTAATGACCTGGGAGAGGGCTTATACGCGGTATTAACGGGTAGCGGGGTAAGCGGTTCAGCCCAGGAAACAATCGCCTTTGGCGCTGATAAGGTATATGTAGTCGATGACCCTCTGCTTAAAGACTACCAGACGGATTCCTATGTAACAGTTATGGAAAAGGTAACCAAGCAGGTGCTACCCAAGATTATTCTCCTGGGACAAACCTCCATCGGTCGTGACCTGGCACCCAGGTTAGCCTTCAGATTAACAACAGTAGCTACCATGGACTGCGTGGCTCTAGCTATTGACGCCAACTCAAAGCGGCTCCTGCGTACCAAACCTGTCTACGGGGGGAATGCCCAGGCAATTTTCACTTCCGAATCAGACCCACAGATAGCGACAGTCAGGGCAAAAACAATGCCACCACTGGCGCCAGATAGTTCAAGAAAAGGAGAGGTTATTACTATCGCTGCTGGCTTAGCCGCATCAGCGATAAGAACCAGCGTCTTAGAGAAGGTGAAAGAGAAAGTAGAAGGAATAAAATTGGAGGAGGCGCTGGTAGTAGTCAGCGGCGGTAGAGGCATTGGTGGACCTGAGGGATTTCAGCAACTAACTGAATTGGCTAAATTACTGAAGGGGGCAGTGGGCGCTAGTCGTCCTGTTTGTGATAATGGGTGGTTACCAGACACAACACAGGTGGGACTGACTGGCAAGATTGTAACGCCGGACCTTTATTTTGCCATTGGTATATCAGGTTCCAGCCAGCATATTGCTGGTTGCTCCAGCTCCAAGACCATTGTTGCTATCAATAAAGACCCTGAGGCAAATATCTTCAAGGTAGCTCACTATGGCGTCGTCGGAGACTGGAAAAAGGTGCTACCCACCTTTACACAAAAGGTTAAGGAGTTATTAGCTCAGTAAGTAGATTGCCTTTCCAACCCTTTAGAAAGAGGAAAAATAGAAAGCGGGGCTTGATGCCCCGCTTTGTTCTTATTGCAGTTGAGCCTTCACAGCTTGCTTTTCAGCGATAATTTTCTGCGTAACGTGTGCTGGTGCTTCTTGATAATGGCTGAATTCCATGGTAAAGTTTCCCCGGCCCTGAGTTATCGACTTGAGGTCGATAGCGTAGCGCAGAATCTCAGCCAAGGGCGCCTGAGCCTGTATGACATTGATACCATCCTCCGGATGCATACCTTGTAGTTGAGCACGCTTGGTATTAAGGTCACCGATAATGTCACCGGTATAATCCTCAGGGACGCTTACCTTGATATTCATTATTGGTTCGAGGATGATAGGTCGCCCTTCGGATAGGCCCTTTTTCAGCGCTCCTGCCCCAGCGATTTTGAAGCATATTTCAGAAGAATCGACCGCGTGATAGCTACCATCATAGACAATTACCTTTACGTCAGTAACCGGGTAGCGGGCGAGAACACCTTCCTGGGCCGCCTCATTGACCCCTTTCTCTACCGCTGGAATATAATTTTTGGGTATGCGCCCGCCAACTACTTTATCAACAAACTCAAGACCGCTATCGCGAGGTAGAGGCTCCAATGCTAAAAGGACGTGCCCGTATTGCCCATGACCGCCTGTTTGTTTTTTATGCTTATACTCAGCCTTGGTTGCTGCGGTAATAGTCTCTCTATAAGGCACCTTGGGAATTGCCAACTCAACACCCACGCCGAATTTGCGTAGCATTTTCTCAGAGGCTACTTCAAGCTGAGTCTCACCGAGCCCGGATAGAACGGTCTCCGAGGTATCAGGGTCTCTACGCATTCGCAGGGTGGGTTCTTCTTCAGTGAGTCTGGATAATGATGCTCCCAGCTTATCTAGATCAGCCTTAGTCTTAGGATACACCGCTTGACTAAAAATCGGCTCAGGAAATGAAATAGGAGGCATTTTTACTGTCTTATCCCGAATAGAAAGTGTGTCTCCGGTAGCCGTTATGTTCAACTTGGCTACCGCTCCGATATCTCCTGTACTAATCCGGGGCACTGGCTCCTGATTCTTGCCTCTCAGGATAAATAACTGACCGATACGCTCGGTGTCGTTTCGTGTCGCGTTCCACACCTGGGAATTACTCTCGATAACACCACAATAGACACGGAAAACAGTGAGCTTACCAACATACGGGTCAGCAGTGGTCTTGAATACTAGGGCCGCTAATGGAGCATCCTGGCTCGGCTCAATCATTTCCGTCTTACTCGAATCTCCAATAACAACCTTTCTTTCTTTAGGTGACGGCAGATAGCTAGATATAGCATCAAGCAGCAAGCTGCTCCCAACATTTTGCAAGCCTGAGGCAGCCAGGACAGGCACTATTCGCCCGGTTGCGACCGCCTGCCGTAAGCCGTCTCTGAGTTCCTCAAGGCTAATTTCTTCTCCACCCAGATACCTTTCAAGAAGCCGGTCGTCAATTTCAGCTACTGTCTCTATCAGCTTTTCACGAAAAGACTCTGCCTGAGCTTTCAATTCTGCTGGTATTTCACCTTCTTTTACCGGAGAACCGGTATAGCTTTTCATCGCCAGCAGGTCAATTACCCCTTGAAAACTGTTGTGTGCGCCTATCGGTATCTGTATCGCCAGACATTTGGCGCCAAACTTGGACTGAAGCTTCTCCAAAGTCCCGAAGAAATTGGCGTTCTCGCGGTCCATCTTATTAATCAAAATGAGGCGAGCAAGTTTAGCTTCCTCACTATATCCCCATACCTGTTCAGTGCCAACTTCAACACCAGAGGCAGCACACACTACGATGACTGCGCCTTCGCTAACGCGCACTGCCGCCTTAACCTCACCGACAAAATCGGAATATCCCGGAGTATCAAGGAGGTTAACCTTCATCCCTTTCCACTGGCAGGGAAGTATAGAGAGATTTATGCTAATCTTGTGTTTTACTTCAGCCGGGTCGTAATCCGAGGTAGTCGTCCCATCATCAACCTTGCCTAAGCGGTTAATTGTCCTGGTGGTAAACAGAATTGCTTCTGACAGAGATGTTTTGCCCGCACCGCAATGAGACATTAAAACAACATTGCGAATACTCTCCAGACCACGTTGTTCCATTTAATCACCTCTTTAACGTATTCCTACCTATTATAATCAATAGTTGGTAGACACAGCAAGTAAAAGAATACGAGATTGCTTATGTTAACCACTTCACCTTAAAAACAATGGAGTCACGTATGTCTCAATAATAGCCGCCGGCAGTAACAGGATAAATGCCACCACGAGATATCTTAAACTATGTTTAAGATTAGACAGCAGTAGACTTCTCCTTTTCTCTATAAATACAGCTAATACGACCGCTGTGCCAAAACTGAGGGCAACTGCTTCACCGATGATAAAAGCCGGGAGTTCAAAGATACCATGAGGAACAACACCAGCTAACAGATAAATCAGGGATTTCTCCTGAATTACCGTAACTGCTACCGCCCCGAGCAGCCAGCCATTGACGATTAGTGCTATTACGGGTATAAGACAAAAAATCGGGCTTAAGACAAAGCTTATCAGCAAAGCGGAAACGTTCTTAATAAAGATAACGACAACAACAGATGACTGGGGAAGCAATGCCAGGGTATCAGCAAGCTCTTTGAGGGCAGCGTTATCTTCAAAAAGGAGATTGGCAATGCTTGCCGGTGTCACCAGTCCTAAGCCAAGCCCGCCGCTATATAATAAAGCAGCAATGAAAAGCCACAATTTATTGTTCATCTAAAGTCACTGCTTGGGTAAAACCGTTGAAAAGTGGTTTCCTTCTGTTTAAGCACCGTATTTATCATGGAAAACAACTTCAGAGAGTTCCTTCCTTGGTCTCGCCGCCGGTTGCTCGTCAGGATAACCCAATGGAGTCACCGAAACGACGCAAACTCCTTCCGGGATCCCCAGAATTTCAGCGGCTTTTTTAGCGTCGAATAGCCCAAGGTGCACTGTGCCCAGTCCCAGTGACTGAGCTGCCAGCACCAGATTCTGCATCGTCAGGGCGACATCAAACATATACCAGTCACCCTTATCAGTAGCGAATGCGCCTGCATTAAGGCCTGATTTACCTAATTCGGCACAGGCAACGATTAATACCGGTGCTTGAATGATAGCCCTACTGCCAGCATTATCAACGAGGACATCACCCCTTTTTGATTTTATAAGACAATTAGCTATCTCAGCCTTAATACTGCTGTCACGCACCACGATAAAACGCCAGCACTGCGTATTTTTCCAGGATGGTGCCCAGCGAGCAGCTTCCAGAACAAGCTCAAGAGTCTTATCATCTACCGGGGTAGTCTTATACTGGCGAATACTTCTCCTGGCTTTGATTGCTTCCAAAACTTCCATCTTCTTCTCCTTTAGATTTTATCCTCCCAGGCACCCTTACCAATAAGATGGACAAAACGGCAGCTCCCTAAATCCTGTACTACGTTCTTACTTCTTTGCCGAGTAATTTTGCACAACTCCTGCGTATAAAGCGAGCCTACCGGAATCACCATACGACCACCAATAGCCAACTGAGCTAGAAGGTCAGGGGGAACCCTGGGGGCAGCGGCGGTGACTATTATGGCATCATAAGGCGCTTCATCAGTCCAACCCAGAGTCTCTTTAGCCAGGTGCACGACGACATTTGTATAGCCCAGGCTACTTAAAACCGCCTTAGCCGCCACAGCCAGAGATGGCAGACGTTCCACTGTAATCACCGACCGCGCTAACTCAGCGAGAATAGCTGCCTGATATCCACTGCCAGCACCCACTTCCAGCACCTTTTCGTTGCCGGTAAGTTCTAGCGCCTGCGTCATGAGAGCGATAATAAAGGGTTGTGAAATTGTTTGCTCTAGACCGATAGGGAGCGGTACATCTTCATAGGCTAAATGTCTCTCCTCTGGTGGCACAAAAAGCTCCCGAGGGATTTTGCCCATTACTGCTAATACCCGCTCATCCTTAATCTCAGCCCGAAGGTGCTCGATTAACCTGGCTCTTGCCGCTGCAAAGTCCATGGCGAGCTATTGTAAGACCAGGGCTAACACGATAAGAATAGCCAACATTATCCCCGCTAGAATACCAATAGTACGTAGCTCAGTAACTATGTAGGGATATTGAATTGTAGCCGGCTTTGCCGCTGGGGTTTGTACTCTTGCTGAAGGTACTGGCGTAACAGGACGGGAAACAGGCTCAGCAGTTTGAGCCACCGTTGTCGGTTGGACAGGCATAGTCTTGCGACCAAGCCCGCTTTTTTTCTTTTTACTCTGGGGTAATTGCCTCCCCCTCCCATGTCGCGATTTACCAGGCATTTTCTAAACTCCCTATATTTAATTTAATACTTGGACAGGCTACTTGGCTCTGGGATGGGACTTCTCATAGGTGCTCCGAACATGTTCCGTAGTAAGGTGGGTATAAATCTGTGTAGTAGAGATGTTGGCATGACCCAACAGTTCTTGAACCGACCTCAGGTCGGCACCGCCACTCAGCATGTGAGTAGCAAAACTGTGCCTCAGGGTATGAGGAGTAACCTCTTTACCCAGCTCGGCGGCTTTAGCATAACCCTTCAATATTTGCCAGAAGCCCTGTCTCGTCAGCCTCTCACCGCGACGATTAAGGAATAGAGCTTTTTCACTGGTAGCGGCCAGACGAGGACGAGCTTCTTTCACATATTCTTCCACTGCCAGAGCTGCTCGCCGATAAATAGGGATGAGCCGCTCCTTACTCCCCTTGCCAAAGCAGCGCACAAAGCCGCCATCTATATCTATATCATCTAAATTCAAGGATACTAACTCGCTCACTCTCATGCCACTAGCATAGAGCAATTCCAGCATGGCTCTATCTCGCTTCGCTTCAGGCATAGCCAGTTTGGTGGGCTGCTCTAATAAATGGCGGACCTGGCTGACTGAAATGGGTTTAGGTAATGGTCTTCCCAAACTAGGGGAGTGCACATTTCCTGTCGGGTTGTCTTTCAAGTTACCTTCAGCTACCATGAAATTAAAGAAGGACTTGGCAGCAGCTACTTTACGGGCTTGAGTGGTGGCAGTATAGTTCCTTTCTTTAAGATTAAGTAGGTAATTCAGCATATCGTGGCGACTAAAGTTTGCCCATGATGGAATCATGCCACGCTTGCTAGCATTCTCTTCAGCAAAGCTAGCCAATTGGGAAAGGTCATTGTTGTAAGCAGCCACGGTATTACCCGAATAGCCCTTCTCTGTCGTCAGATAAGTTATAAAACGGTCAATATCTTCTTTCACCACAATTTCCTCGCTATCAATTAACTTATAAGAAACTACCTAAACTGGTCGTGCCTATATTTTAACATAACTAAAAAGAAAGTCCAGTCTCTTTTTACGGGATTAGAACAGAAGAACAATTGGAAAACCTTCGACAAGCTCAGGGTAAACGGAAGATATTGAGAAAAGGTTTACTTTTGTTTGCTCCTTGTAGTGTCTGTTGTTTCGAAGCTGGGAACTTCAACCGGTGTTCTGACGAATTTCTCGGCAATCTTGCGGAAATGGAAACCAAAAACGGAGAGACTTATTGATAAAGGAAAGGCTCTCGGACGTCTAAAAAGGGTCGAGATAATAAGTTTCCAGTAATACCTTCTCCCCTTTTCTACGATACCTAAAAACCATAAGGTTTTAATAAATGCTTCGATATGATATAGCTGAAACCGGGGCAGTCCCTTTACCTTTGGGGGCTTATACTCTTTTAGAAATGTTCTGACCCGCTCATAATATTGCTTGGGCGCATAGATTGTATCGAGCACATTCTTATAACCATTAATGAGCGTTTCATAGCTCATCTTGGGGACGAAGTTGAGGGAACAATCGGTATTGTCACCGGACATATCCTTTACCAAGCGGTTCTCCTTCTTCAAACGCTGGTATAGTCTTGTGCCGCGAGGGGCGTTCAATAAACCGACCATTGCAGTGACGACACCGCTCTTCTGAATAAAATTAATCTGGCTCCGGAAAATGGAGAGTGGGTCACTATCGAAGCCAATGATGAATCCCCCCTGTACCTCCAGGCCGTGATTTTGAATCTTCTTAACCGAAGCGACTAAATCGCGGTCTTTATTTTGTATCTTGTTACATTCAACCAGACTTTCTTCATGGGGCGTTTCAATACCAACAAATATCTGGTTAAACCTTGCCTTGACCATCAATCGCATTAGCTCTTCATCGTCGGCAAGGTTTATGGATGCTTCTGTGGAAAAGGCGAAGGGGTGTTTTCTTTCTTCCATCCATTTGATTATTGTGGGCAGGATTTCCGCTTTTAGTTTTTTCCTGTTGCCGATAAAATTATCATCGACAATAAATACACCACCCCGCCACCCACGACGGTATAATGCCTCCAGCTCATTCACCACCTGGTCTTTATCTTTAGTTCTGGGATTATGCCCGTTCAGGATGATAATATCGCAAAATTCACAATCAAAAGGACAACCTCTTGAATATTGGACATTCATTGATGAATACTGCTTCATATTGATAAGTGACCACAGCGGGATAGGGGTTTTTCTTATGTCCGGTCGCTCATCAGATGCATGGATGTGTTTAGCACACCCCCTATCTAAATCTTCTAGGAAAGGGGCGAGTGTAACTTCAGCTTCACCAAGCACAAAATGGTCTACACCATCAAATTCTTCATATGCGGTAGTAAAGAGGGGACCACCGGCAACAATCTTGGTGCTTAGCCTTTTACATCTGGCAATAACCTCCTTCACCGAATCATTCTGCACCACCATAGCACTGATAAATACATAATCAGCCCATTTAATGTCTTCATCAGCGAGCGTGATTACATTCATATCTACCAGCTTTTTCTCCCAGTCACTGGGAAGCATTGCGGCGACAGTTAATAAACCCAAAGGAGGGAATGAAGCCTTTTTAGAAATGAATTTTAGAGCGTACTTAAAGCTCCAGAAAGTGTCGGGATATTGCGGATAAACAAGAAGTACTTTCAAGTTACGCTCCTTAAACCACTAATCTCAGAATGGTAAGGCTACTTTGCTTGATACCGATAGCACCCATGCCTTACAGCCTCAGTATTTCCATAGAATACTTCTGAAGAAATATACTACTTTTTTTGAGATTGTTTGTCAACCCTCTCTTTCAAGAAGAGGATATCTAGGTTTTGAATAGGGCTTCGGTCCTTTAAACTTCCCTTGCTGAAGGTAATAGGAATGTTATAAGGGTGCCTTGACACCTTGTCCAGCCAAGGGCTATACTCAAATTATAACGCGGGGTGGAGCAGTGGAAGCTCGTCGGGCTCATAACCCGAAGGTCGTTGGTTCGAATCCAACCCCCGCTACCATTCAAGTAATAAAATTGCCACGAGTTAGCTATAAGTCTGCCTATCCAAAGTTCATTCTGTATTCGCCGTTTCGTATTTATGTTATCTGATTGAACTCCGAGAGCGGTGTCATTTGGAAATTTGCTTGCCATCGTATTGTGAGTAGACCTATTGCCTCTTGGATTGAGGTGCCTCAATAAGTGACGCCAAAACTCTTGAATACCGTTTCCCGGCATTGGGCTTGTCCATAGGCTAGGTGGGGATTGGCGTCCTGGCAATCGTTGCATATCTGGTGGCTCCTATATTCATTGCCGGCCGTGAAATCCAGGATGCTACCAAGGAGCTAGACACTTGGCGAGGAATTAAACAAATTTAAGGGGCACTTTAAGGTGTGTGCATTAACTGCATAGCATAGCTAAGCACTTTGATCAGGTAAACGGTCAAACTAAAACTAAGAAGTTGGGTATCTTTCAAAGATACCCAACTTCCCTCAGATAATCCTAGTGACTATAGATAACTATAATACCAGTTAAGCCTTTCCTATTCTGAACATCTTGGTCCCGCATACCGGGCAAATGCCTTGGGTTGCTGGTTTGCCATTCTTCATTGTTATGGCTCTGGTATTCCTCATTTCCCTCTTGGCGCGGCACTTCACACAGAATCCTTGCATTTATTTACCTCCTTTCTTTGAGTGTAAAGGATAAACTATTCACTCCTGTAATGTCAATAGGCAAATAAGCTCCTAAACCATAAAATTGAAAATTTCTCGACTCTAACTCCCTCTCCGGTGTCAGTCTGG
>JAZDPB010000111.1:0-10687 GCA_043797985.1 Chloroflexota bacterium | reverse complement strand
GCCACTATCCTCAAGCTGATACGTCCAGGTAGCTTTGTCATATTTTCTCTTGGTACCATCTGCTTCATTCAGACTACCGACATACCCGGAGAACACACCATCAAGCTCAGCTGGCCCCTTAAAACTGGTGTTGACCAGATACGCAGCATTGGTATATTCCGTGATGTATACCATGTTGTAGTTGGCAGGGTTAGCATTGATATCATCCAGGACATACTTAATCATGCCACCGATGAAAGCAACGTCAGTCCCTGACCGTATCGGAGCGTAGATGTCAGCCTTAGCTGAACTACGAGTGAAACGGGGGTCAACACTGATGACTTTAGCACCCTTCTCTTTAGCAATAGTAATATGACCGAAAGCCGCCGGATGGTTTTCAGCAGGATTACTGCCAATCATAAGAACACAATCACTATTGGCAAGGTCATTCCAGTGGTTGGTCATTGCCCCGCGACCGAAACTCTGCGCCAAACTGGCGACAGTGGGGGAATGTCAAAGACGGGCTTGATGTTCGAGATAAACTATACCCAGTGACCTCGCTAACTTTGCCAGGAGATAACATTCCTCGTTATCCAGCGCGGCACCGCCGATGTTAGCAATGGCTTCGGTGCGATTTACTGTACGCCCCTGACGATCCTTTTCTATAAAGTTGGCATCTCTTGTCGTCTTAATCCGGCTTGCAATCTCATCGATTGCCCAGTCCCAGGTCTTCTCTTCCCAATTAGTCCCGCCTGGTCGACGGTAAAGGACCTTGCTCAACCGCCAGGGATTATCAGCCGATAGCTGACGCAAGGACGCCCCCTTGGCACATGCAGCACCGCGGTTGATGGGATGTTCCGGGTCACCTTCGATATTTACTACCTTAAGTTTACCATTCACTTCCTCGGCTGCGACCACGAAACCACAACCCGAACCATCATAAGGGCAAATAGTAGATTTCTCGCCAATCTTCTTTTTGAGTGGGATGGACTTTGCGGGTGCAGCCAAAGCTTTTTCACCATTGAGCAACCTCAGTAAGAAGACACTACTTAAACCCGCTCCTGAGGCTTTTAGAAAATCTCTCCGGCTTAGCTCCATTTTACCTCCTTTTACTCTTTCTTAACGAACTACCAAAGGATTCGATAAACCCTTCGTATTTTTACCATCAAAATAGGATAGCATCAACCCCCTTCTTTGTCAATATATCAAATTCCCTTTTCTCCCATCATAAAACTCAATGTTGCGCAGTAAATCAGCCCGCTTTTGGTCCTCAATTGCCTACGGTTTCTTGACTTGGACAGGTTTCAATTGCGTTATTGTCAGCATGAGCGCCCCAACGCTAGCTGCAATCAAGATTATAAACGCCAGTTGATAACTATGAGCGACATCAAAAATACGTCCGGTCACCACTGGTCCAATAGCGCCTCCAATCCCCCCCAGGAAGAAAAACATACCCAAATTCGTACCGTGTGACATCGTACCGAAAAACTCGGCTATCAAGGGTGACATTATGGCAAAGAAGCCACCATGGGCAAACCCGTAAACCATAGCGAAGAGGTATAGCATCCAGAGCCCCTTAGCAAACTGCAACCAGGACAAAGCAACAATCAATACCACAAAACAAATTGCCAAAGCTCTTTTATTTCCAAGTTTATCGCCGGCACTGCCCATAATCAGCCTGCCAGCAATGCTTGTTCCCCCTACGATAGATACTATTCCAGCCGCCTGAGGTATCGCGATACCTCCGTCTACGGCATAAGGTACAATATGAATCATAACTGACTGGGTAGCATACCATGCAATAAAATATGCAGCACAAGCTACCCAGAACTGGCGGGTGCGCATAGTGTCCCGACCAGAAAGCTGTACGCCACCGGTTAACTCCGAAGCGACTCCGTTTGCACTATACGTGCCATAGGGCTGAAGCCCCATCTGGCCCGGGTCACGTCTCAAAAACTGGGCAATAGCGACAATACCCACCACACCTACAATACTAAGCGCCAGATAGGCATTGCGCCAACCATAACCTAGAATAAGCCAGCTCGCCACCAACGGCATAATAAATATGCCGGCGCCGGTACCTACTTTGACAACGCCGGTCATTAACCCCCTGTACTTCATAAACCACCTGGTCGTTGTCGACAGGAGTGCTACATTACCACTGCTGGCACCTATGCCAACGATGAAGGGGTAAAATAGATAGAGCTGCCACAGGGTGCTAACTCGGGACATCAAGAAGTAGCCAAATCCGAAAATAAGACCGCAGCTAGCTATTATCGCTCTAGGACCAAACCTGTCGGTTAGCTTGCCGAGGGCGATGGCAAATAATCCTTCCAGAAAAAATGCCAGTGAATTGGCACCTGCAATCGTAGCTCGGTCAGCGCCCAATTCCTTTTGCAACGAACCGAAAAAGACGCCGTAGGTGCCGTGTATCCCATGCATGATTATGAGGATGAACAAAGAAGCAGCGACTACAATATAACCGTAGAAAATCTTCGAGTCAGCGTCTTTTACCAAAGAAAATGCCTTTATAGATGCAACAAACTAGTTCAAATATCAAGCGACATAATTAAAGCTTGCATCCCCATCTAACACAACTATGTAATTTTAACACATATTTGTCAAGACTACTTCACCTTTACCTTTTTGATACATTACGCTTGGGCATCAGTTTGTGCTTGGTAATCTTGAGAAACCAGCGACCGTCTCTCAACTCCTTACCCGCTTCTTGAATTTCAATGCGTTTGCCAAACAAAGGCCCATCGGTGACATAGGTATGGTACTCGCCGGCTTCACCGCACAGCGTGATATTCTCTAATTTGGCTAAGTCAGCCAGAAAATCGGTGTTAAGCTTCCGTCCCAGCCATTCCTCACCCAACATGTCAGCCTTGGTTGCCACTACTACCGCTTCAAAGCCCAAAGCGATAAATTCTCTCAATAGCTTACTTTGATTTTCTTCCCACAGAGGTAAATACGGTGTGATACCTGTCTCAGAACAGACTCTGTCAATCCACTCTCGATGTGCGTTGAAATCAATATCACCAAAGACACCCCCTGTTATCTCTTCCTTTCGGAATGCGAGTAGTGCCTTCTTATACTCGGCTTCATAGGTGCTATGTGATGTTCGTTGCTGTACCAGCGGAATGCCCATCGCTTCCGCCTGCACATTCAATAGCTCGGTTGACAGCCCGTGGCTGCGGGATAGCTTGCTATCCTCAGTCACCATGTTCAACAGATACCGCACCTTCAGACCACTGGAGAGCGCCCGATAACATGCCTGACAGCAATCCTTACCACCGCTCCACGAGACAAATGCTTCTACCATGAGCTACCCCCTTTTTCTTACTTAATTTATTCAGTATTCAATACCCCGCCGGGCAGCGATACCCTGGTGAAATGGATGCTTAATCATGCGCATCTCAGTAACCAAATCAGCTCGCTCAATCACTTTCGCCGGAGCATACCGCCCGGTCAAAACTAATTCGACTGATTCTGGCTTCTTCTCTAATAGAGCCAGAACCTGTCCCGTAGTAATAAGTTTTTTATGGATGGCAACGAAAATCTCATCCAGAATAAGCACGTCGTATCGTCCACTTAGCATCTGCTCTTCAGCATATGCCAAGGTACGCTGTGCCTCATCACCCAACTGCTCCTGTAATTTGCCAGCCCTATCACCGGTCTTCATCTGAATAATGTCAAAAGGATGATATCGAGATGCAAAGAAGTGTTCGCCGCAAAGCTCACTCTTAATAAACTGGATAAAGCCTACTTTCATACCATGTCCGGTAGCCCTTATAGCGAGACCCAGAGCTGCCGTAGTTTTACCTTTGCCATCACCAGTATAGATTTGAATGAGACCTCGGTTTGTCTTTTCAGCCATTTCCCTTCTCCAATGTTATCTTATACAATTCGCGCATATTAAGATTTTGCCTTACTATTCTAGCCAGTTCGTCATATTGCTTCTCCCTGCTCAGGTCTCCAGTAGCGGCTAACGGCAATCCACGGAGTTGCCGCACCCGATTCAATAAAGCATTGGTGAAATCAACATTGTGAAATAGACCGTGAAGATAACTGCCGAATACCAGGCCATCATCACTGGCTGCTCCATCGGAATAGCTGGCTTTTCCTTGCGGTGTTTCCATAACCCGAAACGCCACCGGGTGATTTTGCCTTCTGGTTTGCCCCATGTGAATCTCATACCCCGTTACCTCAATGTTATTTAACCCCTCAAATAAACCCCTGTCGGCAACTACCCTGGCTTTAACTTGAGTGGTAGTTTTGACCTCCTCAAAGGTAGTCTCAATATCCAGTAAGCCCAACCCGGTAATGCTACCTTTTCCCGACTCAATCTTATGCGGGTCATTAATTTGCTTACCCAGCATCTGGTAGCCCCCACAAATACCTATCACTGGCGTGCTTGACTTAGCCTGTTGGATAATAGCTTGGGCAATTCCTTGCTCTTGCAGATAAACTAAATCAGCGATTGTGCTCTTAGTACCGGGAAGGATAATCAGATCCGGGCTACCCAGCTCCGACACTCTAGTGATATAGCGAAGGGTGCACCCCATTTCCTCCAAAGGGTCGAAATCATCATAGTTAGAAATGTGAGGTAAACGTATCACGGCTATGTTTACACCCTGGCTACCGGGGTGATTAACTCTTTCATCCAGATAGACCGAATCCTCTTGAGCAATACTAATTCCTCGAAAGTAGGGAATAACACCCAGAACCGGCTTGCCGGTCTTTTTCTCCAGAAAATCCAACGCTGGCTTAAGCAAGGCGATATCGCCACGAAACTTGTTGATAATAAATCCTTTGACTAAGTCACGCTCTTGTTCAGTCAAAAGTTCCAGAGTACCTACTATAGAGGCGAAGACACCGCCACGGTCAATATCGCCTACCAGTAATACCGGTGCATTGACCATTCTGGCTACCCTCATATTGACTATTTCTCTTTCTTTCAAATTCACCTCGGCAGGACTACCTGCACCTTCAATCAGTACGATGTCATAGTTGGAACGAAGGTTATTCAAGGAATCTTCAATTATCTTCAGCAAACGAGGGGTATAGTCGTAATACTTGCTCGCTTTCAGATTTGTCGCCACTTTGCCGAGGACGATGACCTGTGACCTGGAATCAGCCTCTGGTTTAAGCAACACCGGGTTCATGTGAATGGACGGCTCAATGCCAGCGGCTTCCGCCTGCACCGCTTGAGCCCGTCCGATTTCACCTCCCTCCTTGGTGACGAAGGAATTGAGCGCCATATTCTGGGCTTTGAATGGGACGACTTTATACCCGTCCTGATGGAAAATGCGACATAGGGCAGTAACAATCACACTCTTACCCACCGAAGAAGCAGTGCCCTGTATCATCAGGGTTTTAGCTGGCATGGCTGTCCATCTCCGACTCTTTTATTGCGGTGAGTAATCTCTGGCACTCGGCTATAGTCCGTGGTGCCAGCCGAATGTAATCGGGTAAACCGAACGAGGTACAATCGCGAACCAAAATACCTTTCTTGAGCAGAGCCTGCTTGAACCTGGTAGCATCACTAACCTTGACTAGAAATAAATTGGTCTGCGAGGGCAGTGGTGAAAATCCCAGTCCTTTAAGCCCCTCAACTAAATATTCCTTGGCTTCTTTAATCTTCACCTGGCACGATTCAAGATAACTATCCGCCTTTAAGGCGTGAATCCCAGCTTTCTGAGCAACGGCACTGACATTCCACGGCGGTTTTACCCTCTTCAAAACTGATACGATTGACCCAGCAGCCACGATATATCCCAGGCGCAACCCAGCCAAAGCATAGTCCTTGGTCATCGACCTCAGGACAACCAGGTTGTCCCGGTCAATTAAACCTAGAGAGGACCACGTGTCCTCAGTGAAAGCAATGTAAGCCTCATCCAATACGACCAGACTGTTCTTAGCAACCGACAGGATTTTCATGACGTCTTCTCGGCGCAAGTATTGGCCGGTCGGGTTATTGGGATTGCAGAGAAATATGCCCTTGGGCTGGTGCTTCCGGACCAAGTCCAATGTCTCCGCTACGTTCAACTGGAAACCGGCCTCCTCTAGCATCGGTTGGCGTAGTACGCGAGCACCGACAAGGTGACAAGCGATTTCATACTCACTGTACGTAGGCTGAGGAATAACTACCAAGTCACCGAGACCAAAATAAGCTGTGGCGACCAGTCTGATAAGCTCGGTCGAGCCGCTGCCAATTAGAAGATTTTCCGGAGCTACTTTTAGCTTCTTCGCCAACAACGACCTGAACTCAGTAGCTTCGGAGTCAGGATAGCAATCAATGGCTGCTTGAGCGAGGGCTTCTTTAATGCCAGGGGGCGGACCAAAAGGGTTGGTGTTGACACTGAAATCCAGAACATCTTCCGGTGAAATACCCAGCTTTTTAAATTCAGCATAATCGATGCCACCGTGGCTGGCAGGTAGCAGTTTTTCTATGCCTGGTTTAGGTCGCAGCATAGTATATCACCCCAGCTAGTATTACGGTCAGGCTCCAGATAAAAGCGGCCGTCATGACTATCTTTAATGAAGCATCTATAGAGCCAGTCAATAGAAGGGTGTTATTATCACCGAGTTTATAGTACCCTACCTTTTCCAGTTGAACTCCAAGAGCACCGGCGGTGGCACTCATTGTCCATCCTGCGTTGGGACTCTCAGTTTTCCTCCGGTCGCGGAGCATAATTCGCCAGGCTTCGGTTGCTTTCGCCTTGCAGAGCCAGCTAGATAATACAATAGTTAAGGCTGCGATTCGAGATGGGATAAAATTAGCCACAGAATCCAGCCGGGCAGCAAATTTTCCTAGGTGTTCAAACTCGCCATGATGCCCTATCATGGCATCGAGCGTATTGATGACGCGATAGGCTATAGCCCCAGGCACGCCAAGAAACAAAAAGTAAAACAGAGGGGCGATGAAGCTATCACAGCTACTTTCCGCCACCGACTCGATGGTGGCGGATACCATCAAGCTCTTATCCAATTCGCGTGTATCACGACCGACCAGAGCACGAAGCTCGAAGCGTGCTTCAGCCAGTTTATCACCCGCTAGAAGATTCCTGACCCTAAGAGCAACACGCCGCAGTTCTTTCAATGAAAAACTGGTTTTAAGAATCACAGCAGCGACGACAATATAAGCCACGAGGTTGAGGTCCTTCAGGTAAGACAGTAGAAAATAAACAGGGGCAACAAAGAGACTGACCGCAACGATAACCACTCCCAGCCCGTAAAGAAATTGCGCTATAGGAGAGCGGCCACTCCCAACCTTCATCAGGAACGAAACCACCTTCCCCATCCATACTACCGGATGGATGAAAGCAGGCGGTTCGCCTAAAGTCAGGTCGATAAACAGAGCTAGCAAAAGTACAAGTGGAGCATAAACAATCACTTGACCCCATCCTGCATGCCTGACAACTTGCCATTGCCGGGATTAATTAAGACAGCAGGAAGCCCGTTAGCTGGATGTGTATAGACGCAGCCATCAGCACCATAGACTTCCTTGATATTCTGGGAAGTGATGACTTCGCCCGGCGTTCCCTGGGCATGGACTTGCCCATCTTTTATCAGCACCAACCGGTCGCAGTATTGCGAAGCCAAATTAAGGTCATGTAGCGCAGCCAGGACTGCCAGGTTATTTTTCAGACACAGATTTTTAATCAAATTAAGTATTTCTATCTGACGCCCGATATCAAGATTAGCCGTTGGTTCGTCCAGCAAAACAGCCTTTGTCTCTTGGGTAAGGGCACGCGCAATGAGAAGGCACTGTATTTCTCCCCCGGAAAGCTCGCTCACCCTTCGCTTGGCGAGATGCCAGGTCATCGTCAGTTCCATGGCACGCCAGGCAATATCCAGTTCTGTCTGACCTTCATACTGAAAAAGTCCAAGATGAGGATTCCTGCCCATGAGCACTATCTCAAATGCGGTAAAGGCGCTGGGAAGGAGTGGCATCTGAGGAACGACGCCAAGCATGCGTGCCAACTCCTGTCTTGATATGCTGACTAGGTCTTTCCCGTCCAGAAGTATCCTCCCCCGATACGGAGAAATAATGCCGCTCAAAGCTCGGATAATAGTCGACTTGCCACACCCATTCGGCCCAATCAACCCCACCATCTCTCCAGGCAGTACCTGAAAGTTCACTCCTTTCAATACCTCCTTACGGTGGTAACCAAGCCAGATATTCTGCATTTCAATCTTAATCATCTTTACCTCAGAAGATTACCTTCCTCCGACGCCGAAGTAAATAGAGAAAGAATGGTGCTCCACAGAGAGCCGTAATCACTCCTATCGGAATTTCCGTGGGTGCTTGAATGGTGCGGGCTATCAGGTCGGCAACAATAAGAAAAATAGCACCGGTTAGAACAGAAAGCGGTAGCAGAAAACGGTAGTCAGCTCCCCAGAGCAACCGCACTGCGTGCGGAATAATGATACCGACAAAACCAATAGTACCGACGAAAGAAACGGCCGCCGCTGTAATCAAGGTAGCCGCAGTGAGCAGAATGAGCTTCAGCCTTTCCACGTTAATACCCAGTTGCTGTGCCTGCTCCTCGTCAAGCTGCATCACATTAAGCGAGCGAGCGTAGAGCAAGATGACTACTGTACCTACTATTATATAGGGAAGAACAAGCATGACATCCATCCACCGGCTCAACGAGAAGCTACCCATCAGCCAGAAGATAATACCGTGCATCTTATCTCCGCTGGAAATGATAAGATAGGAAACTACCGACCCCAGAAGTGCCCCCAAGGCAACACCGGCCAGGATAAGGGTAGTCACCGGTAAGGTCTTGCCCACGCGAGCTAGACCATAGACAATGGCGGCGGAGGCTATTGCTCCAACGAAAGCAAAAAGGGGAATAGCTCCCGCCTCCAACCCGTGCCAGGAAACAGGGAGTAAGAACCCAATCACCGCTCCCAGTGATGCTCCCTGGGCAACGCCAATAAGGTAAGGGTCGGCAAGTGGATTGCGAAAAAGTCCCTGATAAGTAGCTCCTGCCGTTGCTAAGGCCGCTCCAACTAGCCCGGCCAGTATAACCCTGGGCAATCGTATTTCCAGCACAATCGTTTCGATACCACTCGACCAAGCCGGAGTTGTGTGAAAAAAGGGTAGCTTCGAAATCATAATCTGGTAAGTGGTCGATAGGGGAATCTCGACACTACCTATGGTTGTAGCCAGAGCCGCTATCACGACAAGCAAAATACAAAGCCCCACGATAGCATAGATTCGACCATGCCATCGGATAAGATGGACTGGTAGATTCTGGCTCGATAAATCTGATTTAGAAGACACGCTAAATAACCCTCGACACTTCGAATTTCAATTCTTCGTTTCCTGTCAGGCTATGAGTTATATGATAAATCTTCACTATTTGGTCTCCGGAAATAATTCCGGATGTATAAACCGGGCAAACTGTTCCAAGCCATCAACTATCCTGGGGCCGAAGCGTCCGGTGAGGTCTATATCAATTTTGTATATCCTGCCGTTCTTTCCCGCCTCCGTATTCTGTAACCTTGTCTCTGTCTTAAGATACTGGAAGGTTGTATCTCCACCGGACCCCATACTAATACCGGCAACCATTATCTGCGGGTTCCTTGCCACGAGTGACTCCAAATCGATTGACTGAGTACCAACAATCTCAGGAAAAATGTTTCTGCCCCCTGCCTTTTGAATTAGCTCATGAGCGAGAGTCCCCACACCCGATGTCTTCAGCGGGTCTTGCCAAGTTAGGTAAAAAACAGTTGGTCTTCCATCCTCTGATAGACTATTTGTCCTGTCAGTCACTGCTTTAATTCTATTCTGCATCTCCGCTACTAACTTGGAAGCCTCTTCTTCCTCCCCGGTAATCTTTCCGACCAAGGTGATAGATTCTAATATCTCGTCAAGGGTCTTGGGGGCTAAAGCAAGAACAAGTATTCCCTTCCCCCCAAGATTGGGGATAACACTCTTTTGATGCATTGAGGTAGCCAATACCAGGTCTGGTGAAAGAGCAACAATTTTCTCTATGTTCGGTGTCGAAAAACCGCCGACGCTGGGCTTTTCCTTAGCTTCTGCCGGGTAATTACAGTAGTCTGTCACCGCTACCACCTTATCCGCCGCACCTAGAGCAAACAAAATCTCCGTGTTGCTTGGGGCAAGGGAAACAATTCGTTGCGGCATTTTGTCCAGCTTGACTACTCTACCTAGCTGGTCTGTAATTTCAATCGGAGAGCTGGTTTTCGCAACTTCCGATGAACCACAACTCAGACAGGTAAGCAAGATTAGGAACATCAGGCCCAAAAAGCAATTTCGAACATATCGATGCATCCCCTTTTCCTCCCTCAAGTAAAAATAAAATCCCCCTGCTCTACAGAGCAGGGGGATTTATTAAAACTAATAAACCCCACCCCCTACTCCGCGGAGGCAGACTACGTGTGGCTCGGTGGGCGTTCTGACTATCACAGCAAGCGGGACTGTGCCGGAATTACACCGGCTTGCTCTCCCTTAAGCCTTAAGGCACCCAGCCATATTCACTATTCAGTTTGACCGAATTATATCATAACCCGGGGAAAAGTCAAGTGTTCGCTCTATTCTCCGTAAATATCCGACAGTCTTACCTCCTGGCATTGATAGTTAAAGGTGGTCGCATACCCAGTCCCAAATGGGGTCGGTGATAATGATACCTTATCAGAAAGGATTCTACCATCTTGGTGCAGTCTCTGA
>JAZDPB010000051.1:0-2715 GCA_043797985.1 Chloroflexota bacterium | reverse complement strand
GGGCAAAAAGGAGCAGCAAGCGGCACTGGATGAGCTAAGGCGGGTATTAAAGCCAGGCGGTGAAGCCTTCATCACGGTATGGAATCGCTGGCAACCCGGATTCTGGCTGAGTCCCAAAGAGGTAGCCATTCCCTGGCGGGTAAAAGGGAAGACCCTGTATCGCTACTACTACCTGTTCTCTTACGCCGAGCTGGATAGGCTGGTAGAGCAAGCGGGCTTTCAGGTGCTTAAATCCTTCCCCGAAAGCGCCTACCGCTACCCGTTAAAACTATTCTCGCGAAATATATGCTTACTGGTAAAGAAAATTTAATTCACCGACCTCACCCCCTTCTTCCCCCTCTCCTTACCAAGGAGAGGGGGAAGATTATGGAAGAGGGACGAAGTCCCTCTTAGACGCCCTATGATGCGGAGAGGCAGACATTTTAGAGAGGGGCTGAAGCCCTTCTCTACTTACACTCCCTTCCCTTGATAAGAGCTTTGTATCAAAAGTGAGTCCCTCCTTGTCACCCTGAGCATAGCGAAGTGTCTGAGGGCAGTGGGGGCTATTCACTACTGCCTGTCCCGCACTCAAATTCTTCGTAGTCCCGATGAGTCGGGACTACGAAGAATGACATTTGATACAAGACCCTTGATAAAGGGAGGGGTTAGAGGGTTAGGGGGATAGGTTACTAAACATGGTTTCGTTGACAATGCTGACATTCATAACTATGATAAATCGCAGCGAGGTGAAAATGTGAATAGAAGGGGAGGTCTGCGACAAATGCTTATCCCAACAATAATAATGGCAGTGCTGGCTATTGTCTTTATCCTTTTCACCTACCAGAAAGGTGGAACACCACTCCTGACAGTGGGGTTTAAAGATGCCGGTAACATGCTGTTACAAATAGTCCCATTATTGATTTTTTCATTCATTATCGCTGGTATCATTCCACTGCTCATCCCGCGGGAGACAATATCTCGTTGGGTAGGCGTAGAATCTGGCTGGCGCGGACTTTTGATGGGCACGGTTGTCGGTGGTCTTTTACCCGGTGGGCCCTACATTTGTTTGCCCATGATAGCCGGACTATTACGGGTTGGAGCGAGTGTCGGAACAATGGTAGCCATGCTATTCGGCTGGGAGTTATTGGCATTTACTCGGTTGCCGTTGGAAGTAGGCATACTGGGTTGGAAGTTCACGCTGATTCGTTTTGCCTGTGGCTTCTTCTTCCCGCCAATAGCCGGACTAATAGCAAATTCGCTGTTTTCGCGCGTCGATGTTACTTGAGCAAGCCCATGAAATATAATAGAGAATATAATATAAATAGAAGAGAAGGAGAGTATTATGCCGATAGTTACTGTTGAAATGTGGGAAGGACGCACCATTGAACAGAAGAAGAAGCTCGTAGAGGGAATAACCTCGGTAATGACGAACATGGGCATTACCCGGGAAGCAATCCAAATCATCATTAAGGATAACCCCAAGCATAACTGGGCAATCGGGGGGAAACTGGCTTCAGAAGTGTAAAAAGCATATCTCATATCTCTAACGAAGATTACGGCACTAAAGCTACTTGGAGAGAAGCAGTAAATGTCCTTGATAGGGCGCGGGGAAATATGTTTTAATTAAGCCAGGAACTGGAGGAAAGAAAGACCCATGGATTTAACCCAAAATGCTCTCTATATTTTGATAATACTGGTATTTATATTGCTGCAGTTTTACTATATGCGGCGGCGCCAACCAGTATCTAGAGATAGGGAAATTGCTCGGAGCCTGTTGTTTGATGTGAGGGTGAACCAGGACCTCACTGAGGTCTTTCGCCAGGGGAAACTAAGAAAGTTTGAGACGGTTAGCTGGCGGCTGAATAAGAAAAAGGTCGGTTTTCTAGCTCAAGATGTACAAGCTACATTAGCTGATACTTTTGCCACCGTTGATGATATTAATCAGCAGATAAGCATAGCAAAAAAGCAAAAATCAGCTGTCTACACAGCTAATATTGATGTGGACAAGCTGAAAGAGCCACTTGCCAAGTGCAGGCAGGGAATTGAGGAATGGCTGGATGCGAATGGAGGCATAAAAGAGCCCCCTCCGAAATATCCCAGTATATTTGATGTATTGTTCGGCGGCCGACGCTCCTGAAGACTATCCTCAATTTACTTGCGGTTATTTTACTACAGTGAAAAGAACTGGAATCTTTTTTACCTATTTTCAAGGAGAAAGACTAAAGGATTTCCCTCAAGCATTGGCTGGTATCCTCGATAAGGAAAATGTATCGTATTATGATGCCGTTTATGACTCTCGTGAGGGGCTTTACTACCTGGAACCAGTATCTGAGGAACTGTTACTAAAGGTGCACTCCCAGGATATGGTACAAGAAGTGAAGCTGACCGAGGATTACAAATCAGCCTTATATTCGGCGGGCGGCACGGTACAGGCGTCTGAAGAAATCTGGCAGGGGAAAATCGATAATGCTTTTGTTTTCACCAGCTTTGGCGACCATCATGCGGGTAGAAATTTCTGCGGAGGGAAGTGCTATTTCAATGGAGCTGCCCTGGCGATAACTGCTCTCAGAGACAAGGGAGTAAAACGAGTAGCTATAGTAGATACAGATAGCCACCATGCCAACGGTACCAGAGACATCTTCGAGAATGATAGAGATGTGCTTCATGTATGTTTTTGCCATCAGGACTATTTTGACAATCAGAACAACGTGGATGTCCGGATTCCGTCTCGAACCT
>JAZDPB010000079.1:0-21434 GCA_043797985.1 Chloroflexota bacterium | reverse complement strand
AACTGTTTCGTTAAACACAAAGGGTTTTTGTGATATCATCGACATCACCCATCATGTGGTGGATGTGATTAAACATTCAAAAATTGAAAATGGATTGGTGACGGTGTTCTGTCCTGGTTCTACAGGTTCTGTCACCACGATTGAATATGAATCAGGAGTGCTCAAGGATCTACAAAAGGCGATCGAAAAGATCGCTCCCTCTGATATTCCCTATGAGCATGACCAACGCTGGGGTGATGGTAATGGATACTCGCATGTCCGTGCCTCGCTTCTTGGTGCCTCGCGGGTAATCCCTTTCAGTGATAAAAAGTTAATGCTGGGTACATGGCAGCAGGTAATTTTGGTGGATTTTGACAATCGAAGCCGGTCGAGGGAGATTATACTGCAGATTATGGGTGAGTAGACAGTAGGTAAGAGATATATAAAATGACCCTGAAGATTTCTTCAGGGTCATTTTATATTATAGCACACCTTTCTATATTTTGTCAAATTTTAAATGTGGTGGGTTCCGCTCAATCTTAGTTGGTAGTGTCATTGCGAGCGGAGCGAAGCAATCCGTTAATTCCCCGTTAAGACGGATTGCCACGTCGTCCGCCTGAGGCGGACTCCTCGCAATGAAAGATGCAAAGGCAAAATGCAAATGGCATCAATTTAGTGAATTATCGCTGAACTTAATGCTGTATTGTCTTCGTGACTCTGTAGTACAAGGGGTGGAGCTTTATGAGACGTATGCTGTCACTTCGGTTAGGCTGTGGATTCGAGGGCAATCGTTAATCTCGGTGTATTGGTCGTAACGGTCAAGAAGGATTGGGTTGATGCCAGTCCCCCTGGCTCCGACCACATCTAGTTGATACTGGTCGCCAACGTGCATTGCTTCGGGAGGGGTTACTCCGGCTTTTTGTAGTGCTGCCAGGAAAATAGGTGGCTTCGGCTTATCAGCTCCTACCTCTCCAGAGGTAACAATGAAGTCGATATAGGATTCCAGCCCTAGCTCATGGCAAATAGGTTTCATCTCTCTGTCAAGATTGGTTAGCAAACCCAGAGTGAGGTTTTGCTGCTTTAATTTTTTCACGGTTGGCAGCACATCGTTAAAAAGGGTAAATTTCATCCCCTGAGATAATTCTTGTGCCCTTTTCATAATCTTCAGAAGTATGTCAGGTTCCCTGGGAATATCGACCCCGCTCTCGGTTAAGATTATCTGCTGGTAGCGGACATAAATCTTAGCCTGTTCTTCCGGGCTTCTTTTACGCACCGGAGAAGCAGCGTTTTCTTCGAAGTAATTCCTATCAGCAGTTAGGATGCCGCGGGCTACCTGTTGTGGTGAGATATGAATACCAAACTCTTGAAGGACCTGACTTTGTAGTTCTTCACGGGAGGGTTCGTAGTGAGCCAGGGTATTAAACCAGTCAAAAAATACTGCTTTAATCACACTAGCTTTCCTGTCTATTCATCCTTAACGCCCTGGTCTCTAATATAGTCAACAGCATCCTGGACGGTTAATATCTTTTCCGCATCCTCATCCGGTATCTCAACCTTCTTGGACGGGTCGCTAAATTTCTCCTCTAGTGACATTATCAGTTCTACCAGGTCAAGAGAATCAGCGCCTAAATCATCCACAAAATTAGCCGAAGGCACTACCTCTGCCTCATCTACACCTAATTGCTCCACAATTATCGCTTTTACTCGCTCGAAAATGGTTGCCACTTTTTACCTCCAGTTTTAAATGAGCTTTCTATCTTGTGACCAGCGTACTAACTGAACCTAAGACTCCGTTAACGAACTTCGATGAATTGTCGCTACCGAATGTCTTGGCTAATTCGACTGCTTCATTTATGGCTACTTTGATTGGTGCCTTATTATCAATCAAAATTTCAAAGGTTGCAAGCCTTAAAATATTCCTATCAATCATTGATATCTGGTCCAGGGGCCATGACCGAGCATAAGCCTTAATGTTCTCATCAATCTTCTGCTTATTCTGGATAACCCCCTTTACTAACTCACGGACGAAATCGGCATTTTCCTCAGACAATCTTCCCTCAGCCAGAAGACGGCTTACTGTTTCTTCCACTTCATGTCCAGTAGAATCAATCTCATATAATGCCTGAAGGGCAAGTGCCCTCGCTTTCCGCCGCGCCCCTACCATTTAGGTTGTTCCTTCATAGATACTAGATTAACATTATAACACTAACCTGCTATTATCGGTCAATATAACAATATCCTGGTTTTATCGGTCAATAAACACCTGTTTTGTGGTTCTATTCAATGAGTATCAATTGAGATTGTTTATTAACCTCACCCCCTTTAATCCCCCTCTCCTACAAGGAGAGGGGGAAGAGATTATAGAGAGGGGCGAAGCCCCTCTCTTGCTTAACTCTCCCTTCCCTTCGGTAATGGAAGGGGGCAGGGGGATAGGTTTTTAAACGACCTCATCAATTACATTCATAGCCAGTTTGTTGCTATACCCCCATCAACATTCAGTACTTGTCCGGTGATGTACCTGGCTTCTTCGGAAGCCAGAAAGGCAACTGCCTCAGCTACATCACGGGGGATACCGAAATAGCCGAGTGGAATGCGTTTTTTCAATTCCTGTTTCCATTCCTCTCGGAGCTGCTGGGTCATACCAGTATCGATAAAGCCGGGAGCGATAGCGTTAGCCGTGATACCGCGCGAGGCTACCTCTTTGGCAACAGTCCGGGTAAAGCCAATAATACCTGCTTTGGCTGAGGCATAGTTCGCCTGCCCGGCGTTGCCCCCGATACCGACAATACTAGCGATGTTGACAATTCTACCCCAGGGCTGCTTAATCATGTGCTTCAAGACAGCCCTCGTACAAAGGAAGACACTCTTCAGGTTAACATTCATCACTTTTTCCCAGTCCTCTTCGGACATTCTTAGTAGAAGATGGTCTCGGGTAATGCCGGCATTGTTCACCAGAATATCGACCTTCCCGTAGGTAGCCATCGCTGTCTCCACCAGTTTGTCTACATCCGAAGATAGGCTGACATCAGCCAGAATAGCCAGGCTCTTTCTGTTCATGGCACTGATTTCCTTAGCTACTTCCTGAGCGGACTCGTTAATGTCAGTAACTACAACTGTTGCCCCGACCTCAGCCAGTTTCAAGGCGATGGCTCTTCCTATGCCACGCCCGCTCCCAGTAACTATAGCTACTCTATCTGAAAGGTTCATGTTGAATGCCTCCTGAGTCTAATTCCGAGAGCTCTTCGATTTTATTTATCTATTTCTTAAAAACTCTCATATTGTGGTAGATGGTGAAGTGTGCAAAAGGGGGTTAGGGGGATGGGTTACCTAAATTCTTAATTGCCTCCGCATCACCGATATTCAGGGTATTAACATTTTTGTTTATCCGTTTAATAAGGCCACTCAGTACTTTTCCTGGTCCTATTTCGATGAAGGTGTCAACGCCATCATTTACCATATACTCAATCGAGCGTTGCCACTGAACACCGTTGCATAGCTGGTTGATGAGTTCTGTCTTTATCTGTTCGGCGTTAGTCAA
Organism: Chloroflexota bacterium; assembly: GCA_043797985.1. Classification (GTDB taxonomy): domain Bacteria; phylum Chloroflexota; class Dehalococcoidia; order Dehalococcoidales; family UBA2162; genus JAZDPB01. Next base: position 17,917 of record JAZDPB010000079.1, on the reverse strand, counting down.
TGGTTTGGCTGTAACATTAGCTATTATTGGGATAGCAGGGTCGCGGAAGTTAAGAGTGGCTATAGTCCGAGATAGTCCGTCAACGGCCGGCTGCATTAAAGGGGTGTGAAAGGCACCACTGACCTGTAGTGGGATGGTGCGGCCTGCTCCTTTAGCTTTAGCCATGTCTGCAGCCTTGGATAGGTTCTCCGTTGCCCCGCTGATTATTAGCTGTCCCGGGCAGTTGAAGTTGGCAATCCAGGTTTCGGTTTCATTGCACACCTCGGTTAGTAAAGCCTCATCAAGCCCCATTATTGCTACCATACCTCCCGGTCTCTTCAGCCCCGCTTCATACATTAACCGTCCCCTCTCGCGAGCCAGATAGATGGTGCTGGCAAAATCAATTACATTAGCTGCTGCCAGTGCCGTGTACTCACCCAGGCTATGACCGGCAACGAAAGCGGGCACTGGTAACTTATTGTTACCAGGCATGTCATGGATAGCTTTCAGGCAGGCAAAGCTGTGTGCTACCAGCGCTGGTTGGGCATTGATGGTCAGGCGGAGCTCCTCTTCGGGTCCCTCGAAGCATAGTCTTGATAGGCTGAACCCTAAGACCTTATCAGCCTGTTCGAAGATGGCTCTGGCTGAATCGAAATTATCATAAAGGTCATGCCCCATACCTACCCACTGAGCACCCTGCCCGGGGAAGACATAGGCAATCTTCGTTGGACTGGTCATAGCTTTGCTTTTCAGCTATCTTCCTTGTTCAGGTTCGGTCTTCTTTTTTGGGCTCTTAATCACGACTGCTTCCCGACCGGCGTAGCTGCCGCAGGTGGGGCAAGCGTGATGGGGTAGCTTTGGACTGTGGCATTGAGGGCAATCGACCAAAGAGGGAGGTGATAACTTGAGATGATTACGTCTTTCACCCTGGCGTGCCTTAGCGTATTTTCGCTTCGGTAATGGTGGCATAATTTACCTCGTTCCTTTCCGCTCGTTTATTGATTCGGCTAGTTTCAATTTACTTAGTACAGACCAGCGAGGGTCTGCTATCTTAGTAGGACAGTTACAGGATACCTGATTAAGATTACAACCGCAAGTAGGGCATAGCCCGGCGCAATCCTCGCGGCACAGCGGCTTCATCGGTATAGCCAGTAGCGCATACTGGCGTATTGCCTCGCTCAAATCGAGAATGTTATGTTCGTCAATAGTGAAGCAGTCAGGTTCATCAGGCAAGGGTATCGGAGCACCGGTAACTATATCTATAATAGGGAAATACTCCTCTTCGATATTTAGAGTCAGAGGGCATTTGAACTCGGTCAAACAGCGGCTGCAGGGGAGTTCAATCTTAGTGCGCAGGGTAACTTTAATCAGAATACTCCGGTTAGTTCGTATCAACCTGACCTCGCCCTGAATCAGGCAATTACTGTCAGCAATCTCCACATTATCGTCCACCTCATAATTTCGTATTGTTCCTATCGCTGACTTAAGTTGTTGAGCAACATTTATCTGTATCACATTCCTCTCCCACCGGTGAAACTGCTGGAAAACTGAAACTTTCTTTCAGAGTCCGGATTTCCCTCAAACGACAGCCTGGTTGTATTTGATAATTAGTCTATTATAATCTGAGCCGCACATCTGCGTCAATCTCGTTCCTTCAACGATTCTATTCGGCGGTTGTTTTTAAGCTTTTTACCTTACCCCCTAATCCCCTCTCTTTTAAGGAGAGGGGGAGAAAAGTGAAGAGGGACGAAGTCCCTCTTAGACGCCCTAACATCAGGAACGTTATAGAAGGGCGAAGCCCCTCTATAAAATCTCTTCCCCTTCCCCTATCAGGAGCTTTGTATCAAAAGTAATACATTCATGTCATTCTGAGCGTAGCGAAGAATCCGTAATAAAATCCCCTGAGAACGGATTCTTCGTCGTCCCGACTTTATCGGGACTCGCAATCCGAATGAGCGGGATGAGATTGCTTCGTCACTGTGTTCCTCGCAATGACACAATGATTGAGCAGAACTTTTTATCTTAATAGCTTGACGTTTTTGCTTTGATAGTACTAAGAATCACTTTAGGTAAAGATGGTATTTACTCTGTTTTCGCCTTTCTCTTTCTGAGTTCAAGGGCAACAGTGTTCCTCAGGACCTGGTTGGTGCCTTCATATATCTGGGTGATTTTAGCATCCCTCATCATTTTCTCAATAGGGTAATCACGCATGTAACCGACACCACCGAAGACCTGCACTGCATCAGTAGTAACCTTCATTGCCACGTCTGAAGCGAAGACTTTACACATAGCCGCTTCTTCGCTGATTTGTTTTGCCCCGCTATCTACTGTCCTGGCTGCAGCATAAGTCAGTGCTCTGGCGGCTTCCACCTGGATAGCCATATCCGCCAGCATGTGCTGGATTGCCTGAAGGGCAATGATTGGGTGCCCGAATTGGACACGCTGCCGAGCATAATCTACCGCTGCCTCCATGGCTCCCTGGGCTATTCCAACTGCTTGAGCCGCTATCCCCGGGCGCACTTTGTCAAAGGTTTTCAATGTGACAAGGAATCCCATCCCTTCTTTGCCAAGCAGGTTCTCTTCAGGCACAAAACAATCTTCGAAGACTAGTTCCCTCGTAGCTGAGGCGCGGATACCCATTTTCTTTTCTTTTCTGCCGAAGGTGAAGCCCGGCATGCCCTTTTCCAATACAAAAGCGCTGGCACCGCGGGCACCTCTTGCCTTGTCAGTTAAGGCGATAACCGTATATATCTCAGCCTCACCACCATTGGTGATAAATTGTTTGGTGCCATTAAGCAGGTAACCGCCTGCTGTTTTTTTGGCCGTTGTTTGTATGGCGCCAGCGTCACTTCCAGCCGTCGGCTCGGTCAGACCGAAAGCAGCTAATTTCCTTCCGGCAGCAATGTCTGGCAGGTATTTGCGCTTTTGTTCGTCACTGCCGGATTCCAGCAGAGGAGTAACTCCTAAAGCAGTTGCCGCATAACTGATAGCGACAGCGCTACAGACTCGACTTAACTCCTCCACAACCAGACAGAGGTCGAGGCAACCTCCGCCTAAGCCTTCATATTTTTCGGGGATGAAGATGCGGAACATATCGGTATAGGCAAGGTCTTTCATTATTTCCCATGGGAACTCTTCCTTCTCGTCAAGCTGTGCTCGTACCGGGAGTATTTTCTCCTCAGCAATCTTTCGAGCTAGGCTCTTGATTGCTTTTTGTTGCTCGCTTAAAAAATATTCCAAAGTAACCCCCTGTTTCGATTAGTTGATTTTTATTCTTGGTCAGTGGGAATAGATATTGGGCTAAACTTAACAATTAGCCTCTTTACTGGGTATTCCCGGTAGATATGAAAGTTGCTAGATTTCAGCCGTATTTGCTTATTATAAGCGAAGCTATATACTCGATGTCAAGCCAGTAACCATTAGATTGTTTTATTACCCCTTACCCTTTGTCCCTCTCCCCATAATAGGGAGATGAAATCTTTGCATGAGAGGGAAGAGACTAAAGAGAGGGGCTTCGCCCCTCTCTTACTTACTGCCCCCTGCCCTGGCCAAGGGAAGGGGGCAGGGGGGATAGGTTGCTAAATGACCTCTTACTATTCTTCATAGGTGAGAGTGTAAATGAGTGAGGTCGGTTGGTGTAGGGACTGAAGTCTATGGTGTTATCGCTTCTAGCTTGGCTAATACCTCGTTTATAGTCTCTTCGGCGGTGGAAGCACCGCTGGTGATACCTATGTGGTGGTGACCTTGAAGCCAGGAAGATTGGATTTTATCAGCCGTTTCCACCAGGTATGTTTTGGTAGCGGTGGCACATAACTCGGCGAGGTGATTGGTATTAGCACTGGTATGACTGCCGATGACGAGCATGAGGTCTACTTTCTTAGCTAATTCTAGTGCTGCTTCCTGGCGTTGTCTGATGTCATGACAAATAGTATCGATAATACGCAGTTCAGAGTCTTTGGTCAGAGCAGAGTCGATAAGTTTCTTTACAAATTCAGTGAAGCGAGTCGGTATCTGAGTCGTTTGGGAAAGCACCCCCAAACGGCGCGGTAAAGGCTTAAGTGTATTTATGAAGCTCTCGTCCACCGTAGATACTCCTTTACCATCAGCCCAACCAAGAATACCTCTAACCTCGGGATGATTGGCATCGCCGTAGAGAATGACAAAAAAACCAGACTTGGCTAATCTGTGAGCGGCAACCTGGGCTCGGTGAACAAAGGGGCAAGTAGTATCAACCATCTGAGTATTGTGAGCACGAAGCTCATCTTCCAGTTGCGGGCTTATCCCGTGAGCACCGATGACTACGATGTTGCCTTGCATATCGTCAACACCATTAGCTATCCTGACGCCGATAGTAGCTAGCCTTTGTAGTACTTGCTGGTTGTGCACGATAGCTCCCAGTGTTTCCACACCACCATGCTCACGAGCGACTTTCTCCAGCATATTAATGGCTCGTCTAACGCCGAAGCAAAACCCGATGCCATCTGCTTTTTCAACCGTTACTGTCATCTAGTTTTTTCCTTGCTTTGCATAATGTCCCCGATATTCTGAAGGAAGGAGTTCAGCAATGTGTCCCATTATCAAACTGGTGAATTGAGAAAGCTCTTCCTTGGTTACTCTACTGTTGAGCGGTGGCAGGTGGAAGGTGGGACCGATGTTAACTGTTATCGGGGGCCGGCGCAGTAGCCAACCAATACCCCTGATGCTTTCCGTGCCGCTAATACCCACAGGAAGGATAGGAGCACAACTGTGTATTGCAACTAGTGCCGAGCCAGGGAAAGCCGGCTGCAACTGAGCATTCTTACTCCTCGCCCCCTCGGGAAACATGACTAGTGCCCAACCATCAGCCAAAAGTTTTTCTGCCTGACTCAGTGCCTTCCTGTCCAGCCGTCCTCGGTTTATTGGGAATGCACCGAAGCCGCGTATAAAATAGCTTGAGAATCTGGAACGAAATAGCTCCTCTTTAGCCATAAATATCGCCTTTCGGCCCAGACTAACAGATACCAAGGGAGGGTCAGCCAGATTAAGATGATTAGCTACTACCAATAGCGGCCCCTGTAGGGGTATGTTCTCTTTGCCCCTGACCTCCCAGCGAGTTAGCAGGTGCAATAGCGTCTTCATTGTTGCACTGGCGACATAATAAAACCAGGACACCATATTCTCCATAAGAAAGATTTACTGTCTACTAATTATATGCTACTGTTAAAGATGAAGACAAACTTTGATTTATGTAATTGTTTAGCAACCCATCCCCCTGACCCCCTTCCCTTGTCTAAGAGAAGGGGGAGTGTTAGTTAGAGAGGAGCAAAGCCCCTCTCTTGAATCTCTTCCGTGAAAAAGATGGGGTGAGTAAATAAAGGAGAGCTTACAAGAGGCTTCTTTTCTCCTTAACTGCCTGATATTGGGCGTATAAGAGGGACAACAGTCCCTCTTCCAAAATCTCCCCCTCTCACTTCAAGGAGAGGGGGATTAAGAGGGTGAGGTTATTTATAAACAACTTCGATTCATGTTTTGGTTAATAATTATAAATTAATGTCTAGGAGAGGAAAGATGGAAAGGTTGAGTGTCGGCAAAATAGCTGGTTTGCAACGGCTTGCCAATACAGATGGCATATTTACGATATGTGCTATGGACCACCGCGACTCGTTTGTCAGCATGATTCGGGAAGTGAGTTTGGGAGAAGTCAAGTATGAAACGATGGTCGAGCGTAAGTTGGAATTATGTTCTAGCCTGGCAAAACATTCCAGTGCGGTACTACTCGACCCGATATTTGGTGCTGCCCAGTGTATCAGTTACGGCATCTTACCAAAGAGTACCGGACTACTGGTTAGTGTGGAAGCATCGGGCTATAGTGGCAAAAAAGACTATCGCTCAACCGAGTTACTGGATAATTGGAGCGTTGAAAAGATTAAGCGGATGGGCGCCACGGCAGCAAAGCTTCTGGTTTACTATCGCCCAGATTTGAAGGAGTTAGCCAGAAAGCAGTTGGACACGATAAATATGGTAGCCAAGGAGTGTATAAAATATGACCTCCCCTGTCTGGTAGAACCACGGAGCTATGCCGTAGGGAGTGAAATGAGTAATCCCGAGGAGTTTGCCAGGCGACAGGAAGAAGTGGTGATGCAAACTGCTCGTGATATTACCGCTTTACCGATAGACGTGCTGAAGGCTGAATTTCCCGGTGGTTTACATAAAAAGAGTAGGGCTGAATCAATCGAACTCTGCCGTCAGTTGGATGCGGCTTCTCGGCTTCCATGGGTCATTCTTAGCGCTGGGGTAGATTTTGAAACGTTTTATCAGCAGGTAGAAATTGCCTGCCAGGCCGGGGCATCAGGTTTTCTTGGGGGTCGTGCTATTTGGCAGGAAGCGATACGTATAGGCGATACACGGGAAAGGGTTAAGTATTTATCAACAGTAGCGGTAGATAGGATGAAGAGACTGACCGAGATAGCCAACAAATATGCTGTGCCCTGGTATAAGAGGTTGGGGCTGGCGGCACGTGAGTTAACGCCGATATCAGAAAGTTGGTATCAGGAATACTGAAACTGGAGACGTGTTGTGATTGCTACCATTACTGTTAACCCGTCTCTCGATGAAGATATTTTCGTCGATGGGCTGGTGCTAGATGAGGCTAACCGCTGGGTCAAACTACGCAACTATCCTGGAGGCAAAGGCATCAATGTGTCGCGTGCTGTTCACGAAATGGGTGGCTTAACGGTAGCTTACGGGTTCATAGGTGGTCCCGTTGGCAGAGCTGTGGAAATATTACTCGATGAAGAAGGGGTGCTAGTCAGCTTTACTCCGATTACGCAGGAAACGCGCACCAACGTTATTATTACTGATACCAGGGCTTCCCAGCAAACCAGGATTGATGCTCCTGGCCCTCGTATTTCGAAGAGAGAGTTGGAAAGGTTCCTTAAGAAATTAGGACAAATTGTCCCCAGCCCCGACTTAGAAGTGGCTGGTGGTAGTGTTCCACCCGGTGTCCCGGTTAGTATCTATTACGACATAGTCATGGAGGCTAAAGACCGTGATGCAAGAACTATTCTAGACGCCGAAGGTCAGTGGTTGGAAGAGGGAATAAAGGCTAAACCTTATCTCATCAAGCCTAATGTCCATGAAATTGAGGAGCTGCTGGGGAAGGTACTCCCTACTGAGGAAACAATCATTGAAGCTGCTTTTGGCTTAGTCCAGATGGGTATTGAGATAGTGGTCATCTCCAGAGGGAAAGATGGTATTATTGCAGCTATCAAGGGACATCTCTTTAAGGCAGTCCCTCCTGTGGTAAAAACGCGAAGCACGGTGGGAGCCGGCGATTGTACTATAGCTGGGCTAGCCTTAAAGCTGGCTTATGGGAAGCCATTGATAGAAGCCTGCCAATTGGCAGTAGCGATGGGTACGGCTGCTGTGTTGACCCCCGGTACGGCGTTGTGCCATAGGGCCGATGTGGAGAGACTCCTACCACAGGTAAAGGTCTCTGAGCTGCCAACCTAGCAATGGGGTACTCAAGGTTGCTGTAATTATCAATCTATGGACTTCTGGTTAGCTTGGCTCCCAGTATTTTCTCCATGTGTTCCAGAGCAAATTGGTGTGCCTTTTCATCAAACGAAGCAACACAGTCAACCGGGACCTCCACCTGGTAGTCGCGGTTCCTGGCGTCGGCTGCAGTATGCATCACGCAAATATCGGTGCATACTCCACAAATAATTATCTTCTCCGGCTTAAGTTGGCTCAGCTTTTTCTCAAGCGGTGTACCGTAGAAGGCACTGTAGCGTCTTTTGGGTATTATCTCACCTTTATAGCTGGCTAGTTTGGGAATGACTTCGGTCTCGATGGTGCCCTTAATGCAATGGGGAGCGAACATCTTGAACTCAAGGTCATCGGGGTCGTGATTGTCACAAAGGAAGAATACCTTGGCGCCTCCAGCAAGCTGTTGTTTCAGGAGGTTTTGCACGTGGGGAATTATGCGGCGGGCGTTAGCCCCACAATACAGGGGATAACCCTCCTCGAGAAAACCCCGAATCATATCAATCACTAAAACTGCGTTTGCCATAGTCTTAAATCCTCCTCGAAATGTTACTAACCCTATCCCCTGTTTCCCCTTCCCCTTATAAAGGGGAAGGGGAAGATTTCTCTGAAGAGGGACGACGTCCCTCTTAGACGCCCTAATATTAGGAGAGTTGTAGAGAGGCTACGCCTCTATTGGACTCCTCGTTTAGTCTTTCATTTTAAGGAAAGGTGGATGATTTTGGAGAGAGAACTTCGCCTCTCTTTAATTCTCTATTATTTTGGGAAAGCACGAAAGGGCGAAGCCCTTTCGTAAGTTCTATACTCCCCCTTCCCTTAACTAAGGGAAGGGGGTCAGGGGGATAGGTTACCCCATCTTTAACTTTGCCAAACTAATATTTGTTAATGATAGCTATATCCCATGAGTTACCGGAATATATGCCGCCCACCGAACATACTCTGATATCTTCACCTTTACAGGTTGCTGCTGAAATATCATACAGGTATTGTGCCAAATCATGTGGGCTATTGCCATCGAATTTCAATTTAGATAAAGCGGTGCCTGGGTTAGTGGGTTGCGGGCTATCCATGCTGCCCTGGTAGGTAGCAACACCGGTTATGCTGCCGGCTGCGGGTGCCACCTGGTAAGCAGCGGCAGGGGAGTTGTAAGTTTTGATACCGATTATGAATGCCGGATTGCCCTTGTTGACGATTATGGCGCCCGCTATTCTCGGCGTATGAAGGCTATCCGGTTCGGCGTTAGCGCCATCCAGCAGGTTTGCTATGGAGTCTTTCGTTGCCTGCGTGCCTACATTAAACAGGAGCTTGTAGGTCTCGTATATTGCTTCGGTCTGAATTCCATTACTCACGGCAGCAATGCCGGTGCTGTTGTCATATTTAATGGCGGTATAGTGCCGGAGCGGGTCATACGGGATATTTCCAAGTGGTCCTATTCTGACCGTGTTTTCTATTGCAATGGCTTTTCGCTCGCGACTCTCCGGACTGCGTCCCGTGACGAGATAAGCAAAACATGGCTTCCTGTCAGCCGTTAATCCCAGGAATAATTGCCTGCCGGGATAAGGTCCGCTGGGATTGGTCATTATTTCACTCCTTTATTCTTTTGTCATTCCGTCCAAGCGCGAAGCCAGTCCTATATCATTATCCTGGATTCCGTGTCAAGCACGGAATGACAAATCGATATACATTGCTCCGCCCTGTGGCTGAACCTCATCCGACTTTGCCGGCATGGTCTCGCGATGTTCAACTCTCACAGGTGTCTGAATACTCTCCAGGCTTTTTCCTGTCCGTCAGCACCCACTAGATACGGACGAATCATAACCATATCGAAATCATCTGCTACCTTGGTGATTTCCTTATCTGGTTTCAAGCTGCCGGTGGTCAGCAGTTTACGTGTAGGATGTACTACCGTCGTAACACCCACGCTCTGTAGCAGGTCGATTGACTGGCGGTCAAAAATAAACGAATCTGTGGCGGCGGCTGAACCCTTCAAAGAGACCTTGAACTCGGCGGCGCGTTCAGCCGCAAATTTGGCTGAGTCTTCACGGTTGGTCTGCCCCCCGCACTGCGCCAGCAACACGGCATTTTTAACGAAAGCGAATGAATTTGATTGTATTGCCTTGGCGCCAATCCAGGCGATGTGAGCGTCTTTCATCTCAGTATCGGTTGGTTTGCGTTTGCTCAGGACCTCCATGCCGTATTTGGTGTTAAAGAATGATGTTCGGTCCACTTCGGTGATAACCGGTTTGTTACCGATAGTCCATTTCATGTTGTATCCAAAAACGCCAGCATTGATTTCCTCCCAGGTGCCGAGAGGAGAAACATCGATGATACGCAGATTTTTCATAACTTCGGAGAGCGTTTCGGCACAGCCAGTTGCGAAACCAGGAGCACATAGAACATCAAGAACGAAATTTTCCGCCTTGTTTTTCTCGACAAGGAAGTCGGTCGTTTCGCGTGTAAGCTTGGATGATGTTGCCATGACGCCGCCGAAAGGGGATTTCGTATCTGTTGAGAGGGACGCAATGAGGGCATCGATTTGCCTGGTGCGTGCCGCATAGACGGCCGGATTGGTGTGTTTATTGATAACTACGGCTTCGGTACGCTTGTCACCGAGAAATGACATTGTTCTGCTGATTTCTACCGCTACCGAGTAACCGGTAAGGTCGATGTGGTTGGTAAAGCCCATGCCCCGACCTTCGATGACTTCTGTATAGGACTTACCCGGTTCCCCGACGAAACCTGCCTGGTGTGGATTATCGCCGCTTCTGAGCGGGGTGAGCTTGTAAGTAACCTCTTTCTGAGTGCCATCATCGAATCTGAGTGATACCTTCATTTCTTTTGGTACAGTCATTTTACACAAAACTCCTATCTAGTCCCCCGTTTATTTATTCTAGCTTCATCCCCTGTATCCCCCTCTCCTCGCGAGGAGAGGGGGATACAGGGGATGAGAGAGGGGCTTCGCCCCTCTTAAACTTCCCTTTTCTTGGCGATTATTCTGTCTGTAGCATGTTTGTGCGGAATACCACTGGACATGCAATCAAAGATTTCCTGTGTACAAAATAGAATTTCCCAGTCCCAATAGTAACCTAGAAGTTCCCCCGATTTGTAGAGGTATGCCGTGTCTTCAGCATCTGGCGCTCTCGCAATAAAGGGTTTTTGTACAAATACTGAGAGTCCGTTGATACCGTTGGGTGAAGTGCTGACCTTGTAGTTCTGGTAATGTTTGTTTCTTACGTCAGGCGGAAGATATTGCAAAGTTCCGGTTGAGAAAATAACATCGTAAGTATCTTTAAGTTCGTAGCTCAAAATGTCAGCCTGAATAGTCCTGACATTAACTCCAACTTCCCTAGCGTAACTCTCTGTCTTCTGTAAACCGGGTAGAGATGCATCAAGAGCGGTGACTTCAAACCCATGCTTGGCAAAGTATACGGCATTTCTGCCCTCGCCGCAGCCAAGGTCAAGCAATTTAGGATGATTATCTAAAGAAGCTTTGAAGATTTCTATAATCCGGTCGCACATCGCTGAAGGCTGTTTACCCCAGTAGAATTCTTCAGCCGCATATTTCTGGTCATAGGGATTGTTTGTCTTCATCATGCTGCCTACCTTGTTCTAGCGCACTTTGTCTGAGCGGTAGCCAGTGCCGTCAATAATAACTCTGGCCCTGCCTTTTTGGGGTACAATCTCACCGATAATCTTGGCTTCGGGCAGGGCTTGGGTCAAGCGGGTGACTTTTCCTGGTGCACAGGCCAGTACCATGCCCACTCCCATGTTGAATACCCGGTACATCTCGCGGCGCTCGACATTACCTCTCTTTTGAATCAACTGAAAAATGGGTGGTGTAGTCCAGTTCTGACTGTTTAGTTGCGCCGCCATTCCTCTGGGTAGGATTCGTGATACATTACCAATCACACCACCACCGGTGATGTGAGCAATGCCTTTAAGTGACGGTAGGACTGGATTAAGCTGGTGGTAGTAACTGCGGTGCGGTTCCAGAAGCACCTCCCCCAGAGTCCGTCCCAGTTCAGGATAATAGACAGCCAGTGCTTCTCTAGTTTCTCCGAAAATCTTGCGTACCAGAGAATAACCGTTGGTATGTAAGCCACTGGAAGGCAGACCTAGGATAGCATCACCTACGGCGACAGTCTCACCCTTGATGATTTTCTTTTTCCCCACTACCCCGATAATGAAACCAACAAGGTCGTAATCCTCACCAGTGTATATGCCGGGCAATTCGGCTATCTCACCGCCGATAAGAGCGCAGCCAGATTCACGGCAAGCCTGAGACAACCCTTTGACGATGGTTTCTATCTTCTCGGGCACCACTTTTCCGATGCCGATATAATCGAGGAAGAAGAGTGGTTGGGCACCGCAGGTCAATATGTCATTAATACAATGGTTGACAATATCAATGCCAATGGTATCGTGTTTGTTCAGAGCCAGGGCAATCTTGATTTTCGTGCCAACTCCATCAACGCTGGATACCAGAACCGGCTCTTTATACCCCTTGAATTCATACATACCACCGAAGAATCCCACACCACTCAAAACCTGAGGGCCAAGGGTTAAGCGAGCGTGCTGGCGGATGTGGTCGATTACCTCAGTCTTTAGAGCAATATTAACGCCGGCTTTAGCATAGGTTTCCTTAATGGTCTGCCTCCTTGGTCAAAGTGTTCAAATGCATCTCATTTGCTAGCAGCGAAAACCAGTCAATTTACACATTTAATTGTTTAGTAACCCCTCACCCTTTGTCCCTCTCCCCTTCATAAGGGGAGAGGGAAGATATTATAGAGAGGGGCTTCGCCCCTCTTAAACGCCTGATTTTGGTGAGTTTAAGAGAGGCTTTGCCTCTTCTTTCTTTTTCCCCCTTCCCTTGGGAAGGGGGTAGGGGGAGAGGTTGCTAAACGACTTTATAGTGGTAAAACACCTTACCGAAGGACTAAGACCTTCGGTGTCTACCGACGAACCGCTTCATCCTGGATAGTGCTTCTTCAATGTCAGCTAATGAGGTGGCATAGCAGCAACGGACATATCCCTCACCGCATTGCCCGAAGGCAGAGCCGGGGACTACTGCTACCTTCTCCTCAGTAAGCAGTTTCTCGGCAAACTCCTCTGAGGTCATGCCGGTGCATTTTATTGAGGGGAAGGCATAAAATGCTCCCTTAGGCTCAAAACAGGATAGACCGATGTCACATAATCCCTTAACGATTACTCGTCGCCGTCGGTTGTAGTCCGCTACCATCTCGGCAGCGCTATTTTCACCCGATTTTAGTGCTTCGATTGCCGCTACCTGTCCCATTGTTGGGGCGGACATTATGGTATATTGGTGTATCTTGGTCATGGCGGCGATAATCTCTCTATTGGCGGCGGCGTAGCCGACACGCCAGCCAGTCATAGCGTAAGTCTTGGAAAATCCACCGAGAAGAATAGTGCGCTCCTTCATTCGGGGCAGTGCGGCAAAGCAGGTCTGCTCCACACCATAGACCAGCTTGGCATAAATCTCATCGGAGATTACTAATAACTGGTGACGCCGTGCCACCTCGGCTATTTTTGCCAGTTTGTCTCGGCTCATCACGGCTCCGGTAGGATTGGCGGGATAACCGATGAGGATTGCTTTGGTCTGGTCTGTAATTCGTGCCTCGATATCAGCAGCATCAAGCTCAAAATTATTTTCTTCATTGGTAGGTACCTTAATCGGTATCCCCCCGGACAGAACGACACAGGAGTCGTAAGCAACATAGCACGGGTCAGCCATTATAACCTCATCCCCTGGGTTGATAACAGCTCTCATGGCTAAATCCAGTGCCTCGCTAACACCGACGGTAATGAGAAGCTCGCTGCCAGCGTCATACTCCAGCCCATAGTTGTTCTTGAGAAAGCGAGATAGCTCCTGGCGCAGCTCAAGTATGCCCAGGTTTGAGGTGTACATCGTGTAGCCTTTTTCCAGTGAGTAGATTGCCGCCTCGCGGACATGCCATGGGGTAGCATAGTCAGGCTCGCCAACCCCCAGTGATATTACCCCTTCAATCGAAGCCAACAGGTCGAAGAACTTGCGTATCCCTGAAGGGGATAACTGGTTGGCTCGCTCTGAGATACAAGATTTTTTCACCTGAATTTCGGGATTAGTTGACATAATAATCTCCTGATTGGATAACAAGGACTTATTGCTAGAGTATTACTGGTTGACGCTTAGTCTCTTCTTTCCCCTCTATAATCTCACCGTCTTCCTTATACCGCTTAAGCATAAAGTGGGTGATTGTCCCCTGCACTTCTTCAATGGGAGCGAGCTTTTGAGACACGAAGTCAGCCACTTCATGCAAGGTTTTGCCCGTTACCAGGACCAGCAGGTCATAAGTTCCTGAGACCAGATAAACGGTACGAGCTTGAGGAAAGCGGTAAATACGCTCGGCTACTGAGTCGAAGCCAACGTCTCTCTGAGGAGAGATTCTGACCTCAATCAGCGCCCATACCTGCTCATTTTCTACCTTGTCCCAGTTGATGACCGTCTTGTATTTCAGGATAATCTTGTCTTTCTCAGCCTGCTTAATAGATGTGGCTACCTCGTCAGCCGGGACGCCGGTCATAGTGGATATTTGCTTGGTAGTAGTCCGGGCATCATTTTCCAGTATTTTAAGAATCTCTTTGTTCATTTCTTAACCCCTCGTCGATTAGTGCCCACTCATTATTTGTCTCATTATAGCATAGTCGGAAAAGTTTGTTATCTCTGGTATGAACCTGAAAATGCCTTTCCCCAGGCTCAAGCCACGCTTTTTCAATCTTTTCGACCTGATATTCTACACCTTCCCATAGAAAAGACATCGGTCTTTCGGCATAGATATAACCTGAATAGCAATTGACTTTAAGATTATCCAATCCTATCCCCTGTTTCCCCTTCCCCTTGGCAAGGGGAAGGGGAAGTATTTTATGAAAGAGGGGCGTAACCCCTCTTAAACTCCCCTTTTATGCGTAGCCTGATGTCATTGCGAGGAGTTCGCCTCAGGCGGAGGACGAAGCAATCCGTACAAAAAACACCCCGCCACCGTATTGCCACGCCTTCGGCTCGCAATGACATCCTCTCCGTCATTGCGAGACCATTCCGACGAAGTCGGAAGGCGAAGCAATCTCAAAATATAGCTCGATTCATATTACTTATATGGCCAGTCGAGGTCGGCTCTGAATCTTTCGGTGCGTTCTTGAATCCAGGATTGTAATTCTTTTACGGAGATTTCGCCGTTGAGGGCAGCGGAATGGCACTTTGAGCAGAGGACGATGAGGTTATCTGGTCGGTTCGTGCCACCCTCAACTTCAGAAAGGATATGGTGAATATCCAGGAACTGGGTGTAGTTGCAATAGGGATTTTCACAGCGATACCAGACGGCATTCTTTAGTTTGTTCTTGGCGTCTTCCGGTAAAGAAGAAAGCTCGGATACCATCGGAGGTGCTATTTTCTGTATTGCTGAAACGTCTCCTGATGGTTCTGGGTTTACCTTATAGGCTTTCTCTCCGGGCATTGTAGATGATGAGGTTACTCGCCTCCAGTACATCAGGTAAAATGTGCCAACGATAATTGTAATAGCGGCTATTATGACGAAATAAATTAAGTAATTCATGTCTTAACCGTGCCCTTATATTGGTTAAACGCGTTCTAAATTGGTGGTCTCTTCTTTTGCCATTCGGTTGCTTGCTCGTAGGCGTAGGCTACTTTAAGGAGAGTTTCTTCACTGAAAGGCTTGCCAATAATCTGCATACCGATGGGCAAACCATTGGCAAAGCCAGCGGGGATAGAAATAGCCGGCACGCCAGCAATATTTATGGGCAAGGTGCAGACATCGCTAAGATACATTTGCACCGGGTTATCCGCTTTCTCGCCAATTTTGAAGGGGACAGTGGGGGAGGTTGGAGTCACCAGGGCATCAAATTTCTCGAATGCCTGGTCGAATTCTTGCCTTATTATAGTGCGGACCTTTTGTGCTTTGAGGTAATAGGCATCATAATAGCCAGCGGATAGGGCGTAGGTCCCCAGCATAATGCGTCTTTTTACCTCGGGACCGAAGCCATATTGGCGGGTCTTTTCCATTGCATCCCACATACTTTCGGCATCTTTACAGGAGAAACCATACTTTACTCCATCATAGCGTGCCAGGTTAGCCGAAGCCTCGGAGGGGGCAATAATGTAATATACTGCTAGGGCATAGCGGGTGTGCGGTAGTGACACTTCCCATTCTATCCTCGCCCCCAGTTCCTCAAGTTTTTTGATGGCGGTTTGCATCGCGGTTTTTACCTCAGCCTGCATTCCCTCGACAAAGTACTCTTTGGGGACACCGATACGCAATCCCTTAAGGTCGGTCATCAGGCATTGAGTGTAATCAGGGGTGGGATTAGGAGCCGAGGTAGAATCTCTGCGGTCATAGCCAGCGATGGCATTTAATACCAGGGCACAATCAGTGACATCCCGGGTCAAGGGCCCAATCTGGTCCAGCGAGCTGGCAAAAGCAACCAAACCATAGCGGCTTACACGGCCATAGGTGGGTTTCAAGCCGGTAACACTACAGAAACCAGCCGGCTGGCGGATGCTTCCTCCGGTATCCGAGCCTAATGCGTAGATGGCTTCACCAGCCGCTACGGCGGCGGCGGAACCACCACTACTACCGCCGGGAACACGCGATAAATCCCAGGGATTGTGCGTGGTAAATAGAGCAGAGTTCTCCGTGGATGAGCCCATGGCAAATTCATCCATATTCGCTTTGCCTAAAACTACGGCGCCACAGTCATTCAATTTTTCGACTACCGTGGCATTATAGGGAGGCACAAAATTTTGTAACATCTTCGATGAACAGGTGGTCAGTATTCCTTTGGTGCACATGTTGTCTTTAATTAGCATCGGGATGCCAGTAAGGGGGTTGCTCTTACCGGTGGACAGAAGCTCGTCAGCTTTCTGGGCTTGCTTCAATGCCAGCTCATCGGTAATAGTAACGATGGCACGAACCATCGGCTCCACCTGGTGGATACGCTCCAGGCAAGCCTTAGTTAGTTCAACTGAAGACAATTGTTTTGCCTTAAGTAGCCTGTGTGCTTCGTGAATTGTTAATTGGTTATGAGTGGAATTCAATCTCACCTCCAGAAGGGGCTATATCTTTTTTCTTCTTCACCCTTAAATGTATCATTCAAGCACGGCCTTTACCCGGAAGAAGTCCCCTTCCCTTTGTGGGGCATTAGCCAGGACCTGGCTTTGGGGCAGGGAAGAAGCGACCTCATCATCACTGACTACATTTTGGAGATTGATAGATTGAGCGGTGGGTCGGACGGCGCTGGTGTCTATCTGCTGTAATACCTCGAAGTTCTCCAGGATATTAGATAGTTCCTCGGTTAATCTGTCGACTTCGGTCTCGGTCACGCCCAGCCGTGCCAGGAGAGCAATATGTAACACTTCTTCACGACTCAGTTTCATTATCTCCTCCGATTGTTCATGCGGGGTATACGGACAAATTATAGCACCCGCATTTGAGGATGGGCAATAGCGCTGTATTGCTCTGTCATTGCAAGCGAGGTGACCTGCTTGCTGAACAAGTTCTTTGCAGGCGAGAGCAATCTCGTGGCGGGGTGCTTTTGTTGAGATTGCTTTTTCGTTCCGACTTTATCAAGAATCCTCGCAATGACTTTAGAGGTTAATAAACAATCTCTATTCCTGTTATAATTAGGGACGCGAGGCGAAATAATGGCAAGGCTTATATTTAATATTATTAGCACTGCACTGGAAGAGGCAGCCCTGGCAGTAATTGTGCTTTTAGGTCTGCCCCGCATGGGTATTAATATACCTTTACCTGTCCTTATCGTCCTGATGGCGGCATGGCTGGCGTATTCTGTTATCACTTACCGGCTCGGCAGCCGTGCTCTGGGTAAGAAACCATCAGTTGGATTACCGGATATGGTAGGTGCTAAAGGAGAGGTAGTAAGTCCGCTGGCTCCGGAGGGTCTGGTCAAGATTAAGGGCGAGCTCTGGGTAGCAAAATCAGTAGATAGTGAGATAGATACGGGTGCGAAGGTTGTTGTGGTTGGACAGAACAGTCTTAAGCTCGTTGTGCGTGGGAGTAGTGATACTGCTGATTTAGGGGAGACCAAATAGTTAGCCTTCCCTATCAGGCTTGTCGTGGTTTATAGACAAAAGAGATTATGATTAAGACTGCGCCGCCAACCAGGAGAACAAGACTGAAGGTTTGTAACGGAGCCATAAGGTCATTGAAGAACTGGGGTACCCATGCCTGGAGTGATTGTGGTATATCAGGTAACTTTAGTTGCGTTCCGGCAAAATATTTAGCAATGAAAATACCGGCATATTCGAAGGCTCCATAAGTCAGGAAGGTAGTGCCTAAACTCCGGGTGGCACCTTTTACCTGGTGATGGATGAGAATGATACCCA
>JAZDPB010000054.1:0-21384 GCA_043797985.1 Chloroflexota bacterium | reverse complement strand
AAGTGGTATGCTGATAAGCATTATGCTGTATTCTTGCAGGAAGACCTAAAGCTGCGAAAAGCTATTGAATCCAGGTATGCGGATGCGGCGGTCTCCCTGGTGGAGATTGAGCGCCAGGCAAATCAGGTATCGGTAACCATCCACACCGCCCGCCCTGGCATCGTTATCGGGCGCGGAGGACAGCGAGTTGACGAGACGAGGCGTTACCTTGAGCAGCTTATGGGGAAGAAGGTTCAACTGCGCATCCAGGATATTCAGCAGCCTGAACTTGATGCTCATCTGGTGGCCAAGTCCATAGCTGAACAGATGGAACGCCGTGTTGCTTATCGGCGGGCGATGAAACAGGTAATGCTTCGCACCCTGCAGGCTGGTGCCAAGGGAGTGAGGGTCGGTTGTGCAGGTAGGTTGGGCGGTGCCGAGATAGCCCGTCGCTTGGTTATGCATGAAGGTCGCGTACCCTTACATACAATGCGTGCTGATATCGACTATGGCTTTGTCGAAGCGCGTACCCAGATGGGTCGAATTGGAGTAAAAGTCTGGATATACAAAGGTGAGATTCTGCCTGAGGCTAAGGTTGAGGAGGCACCTGCTGAGGCGGTAGCTGAGGTAGGCGTTGAGGTAACACCTTTAGCGGAAGTAGAAGAGAAAGTGACTGAACCTGCGGCGGTAAGTAGTGTGCCGGTAGAAGCTCCTCCAGAACCTAAGCTGGTAAAAGTTGAAACAGCGCCGGTTGAGGACGTAGCGACTGCTGAGGTAGCATCGGTTGAGGAAGTAGCTACTGAGGCAGTACCGGTTGAGGAAGTGAAGGAAAAGCCGGCTAAGCCAGTGAGGAGAAGAAGAACCAAGGCAGCACCTACTCCAGAGCAGGAGGGTGCGGCTAGCAAACCAGCACCTAAAGTAAGCAGGAAGGCAAAGTCAGCGAAACCGGAAGAGGTAAAGGGTAATGGTACAGCCTAAGAGGGTAAAATTTCGTAAGGCTCACAAAGGGCGTCGCCGGGGTAAAGCCTACGCCGGGAACACGATTACCTTTGGTGATTTTGGCTTACAGGCGTTAGAGGCAGCCTGGCTTACTGACCGTCAAATTGAGGCAGCTCGTCGGGCGATTACCCGTCATGTGCGCCGTGGCGGGAATATTTGGGTGTGTATTTTCCCTGATAAACCGGTTACCAAAAAGGCAGCGGAGACCCGTATGGGCTCAGGGAAAGGTGCCCCTGACCATTGGGTAGCTGTGGTTAGACCGGGCAGGATTTTGTTTGAGATGGCAGGCGTTGATGAGGGAGTAGCTAAAGAAGCAATGCGTCTGGCTTCCCATAAACTTCCTATAGACACCAGGTTCATCGTTAGAGAAACCATCATTGCCGCTGCCGGTGAAAGTAAAGTAGGAGCAAGTGTTCGTTGAAGGTTGAAGAAGCTCGGGCTCTCGGTTCTGAGGAATTGGTAAAGCAGCTGGAGGCAGCTCACAAAGAGCTTTTTGACCTTCGCTTTCGCCTGGCCACCAAGCAATTGGTGAACCACCGTGAAATCCGGAGGGTTAAGAAGGATATTGCTAAGTTGCAAACTATAATGAAGGAGAAAGAACTAGGTATAAGGTAGGCTTTCAGTACATCGAGGTAAAGCTGAACCTAGCGCAGGTTTGAAAAGTATGGAGACAGAGCGCAAAACAAGGATTGGCCATGTAGTAAGTAATAAGATGGATAAGACTGTGGTTGTGACCGTGGAAACAATCAAACATCATCGTTTGTATAAGAAAACTATGAAGAGAGCGGTCAGGTATAAGGCTCATGATGCTAAGAATGAATGCGGGGAAGGGGATATAGTAAGGATTATAGAAACTCGCCCCCTCTCGAAGGAGAAGCGGTGGCGGGTAGCAGAGATAATAAGCAAGAAAGAGGTTGTCGAGGTTAAACCCGAGGAAATAGCTTGAAACCAGTTTTAGGGTAGAGTAATATGATTAAAACTTATACCAGACTTAAGGTAGCAGATAATACCGGTGCGCGTCAGCTCATGTGTATTGGCTTGCCAGGAGGCTCGGGTAAAAAATATGCTCGCGTGGGTGACATCATCGTAGCTTCGGTCAAGCGGGCAATCCCGGGAGGAGCAGTCAAGAAGGGAGAAGTAGTCAAGGCGGTTGTTATTCGCACTGCTCAGCCATTTCGGCGTCCTGATGGTTCTTCTATCAGGTTTGATGAGAATGCCGCGGTGATTCTTACTGACCAGAATAACCCCAAGGGAACCCGAATATTCGGTCCGGTAGCCAGGGAGCTAAGGGAGAGAAAATTTACTAAGATTATCTCTCTAGCACCTGAAGTTGTATGACCGCGCAGTAGGAAATTAGGAAGAGTAATCTAAGGTTTTGCTGAGGAAATTTAGCGACGATGAAGATTAGAAAGGATGATAACGTTCTCGTTATCGCAGGTAAGGACAAAGGTAAGACAGGTAAGGTGCGCTTTGCTTATCCTAAAAATGAACGAGTCCTGGTAGAAGGTATTAACTATATCAAAAGGCACACCAAGGCTATACGACAGGTCAGGCAGGCAGGGATAATAGAACGAGAGGCACCAATTGATGTGTCGGATATTATGCTTTTATGCAATAAGTGTAACCATCCCACGCGGATTGGATTCCGCCTTTTAGAGGGCGGCAAGAAGGTTCGGGTCTGCCTAGTTTGCGGTGAGGTAATCGATTAGATGTCGCGACTAAGAGAAAAACACAAAAAAGAAGTTATTCCGGCCCTGATGGAACGGTATGAATATAAGAATATCATGCGTGTGCCATACGTGGAAAAGGTGGTGCTCAATATCGGCGTGGGGGAGGCAATCCAGAATGCGAAAGCCCTGGAGGCAGCGGAGAAGGACCTGGCGACTATTTCCGGACAACACCCGATTACCACCCGTGCTAAGAAATCTATCTCTGCCTTCAGGTTGAGGGCAGGAATGCCTATCGGGTTAAAGGTAACCCTACGTGGAGAACGCATGTATGACTTTCTTGATAAGTTAGCCAATACTGTATTGTGCCGTATCCGGGAGTTTCAGGGAATTTCCCGGATCTCTTTTGATGGCCGGGGCAACTACACGTTAGCCTTTAAGGAACAGACCGTTTTCCCGGAAATCGAGTATGATAAAATAGACAAAGTGCGTGGACTTGAAGTGTCGATTGTCACTACAGCAAAGACGGATGAGGAAGGAAGGCTCTTGCTGGAATTATTAGGCATGCCTTTCTCAAAGGATTGAATGGAGTCATAATGGCTAAGAAATCTGAAATTGCCAAGTGGTTACGTCCTGCGCAGTATAAGGTTCAGCAACACAATCGGTGCCGGCGTTGCGGCCGGCCTCGCGCGTATATGCGTAGGTTTGACCTGTGTCGTATTTGCTTTCGCGAGCTGGCCCTTATCGGCCAGATTCCTGGGGTAAGAAAATCAAGCTGGTAATCGATTAATTATAGTGTAAGGGAGTAATTGTGACTGTCTCTGATCCAATAGCAGATATGCTAACGCGAATCCGCAATGCGGTTATGGCGCAACATGACTCGGTAATGATACCGGTCTCGAAGATGGGGATGTCTATTACCAAAAGTCTTAAAGACGAAGGCTTTATTGGTGATTATGAGGTGATTAAAGACAAGGCGAACCGCGTGATTAAAATTCAGCTCAAATATAGTGAAAAAAACAAGCCAATCCTTACTGGCCTGGAGAGAGTAAGCAAGCCCGGGCTAAGGGTGTATATGGGAAGCAAAGAAATTCCTCGCGTTGCTGGTGGGTTGGGCATTGCGATTGTTTCAACGTCTAAGGGTGTCATGACCGGCCAACAAGCTAGGCGTCAAAGACTTGGTGGAGAGTTGTTATGTTATGTGTGGTAAGTAAGCTTAGGAGCGATGCCCATGTCTAGAATAGGACGGCTGCCGATAACTCTGCCGCCGGGTGTGGTGGTGAGTATCGGGCAGGGTGAGGTGACGGTAACCGGGCCCAAGGGGAAGCTTAGTCGCCATTTTCATCCTGATATGTCTATTACCTTAGAAGGTAATGTGCTGACGGTATCACGACCTGATGATAGCAGGGTGCACCGCTCTTTACACGGACTGACACGGACTCTTTTAGCTAACATGGTGGAGGGCGTAACCAAGGGTTTCGAGAAGGGGTTGGAAATAGTGGGTGTCGGTCACCGGGCGGAGAAAGTTGGAGATAAGGTGGTAGTTCGTGTTGGGCTTTCCCATCCGGTGGAGATATCACCATTACCAGGAGTAACCCTCGGAGTGGAAGGAGCGAACCGTATCAAGGTTACTGGCACTGATAAAGAAGTGGTTGGCGAGATGGCAGCTCGAATTCGAGCTGCCCGTCTGCCTAATGCTTATAGTGGTAAAGGTATTAGATACGCCGGGGAAGTGGTTCGTATAAAAGCAGGTAAGGCAGGCAAAACCGTAGGGAAAAGAGAATAAATGGCTAAAGTTGATACAAGGGCAGCCCGTGTTAGAAGGCACGCTCGAATTAGAGCCAAGGTTAGGGGTACGGCTTCTATTCCGCGGTTGTGCGTTTTCCGTAGCCTGAACCATATCCATGTTCAGGTGATTGATGATGCGCAAGGGCATACGCTGGCTTCTGCCTCAACTATCGAACCCGAGATAAGCAGTATAGCCGATGGTAAAACAAAGACGGCGCAGTCGGCGCTAGTTGGTTCCCTGATAGCGAAGCGAGCACTGAGCAAAGGGATAGAACGGATAGCTTTTGACCGTGGTGGATATAAGTATCATGGTAGGATAAAAGCCCTAGCCGAGGCAGCTCGCCAGGCGGGACTGCAATTCTAAGAGAAACGGCTTAAAAGGTAGGTAAATGAAGGAACTACTAAGTAAGATAGACCCGTCGGAGTTCACACTGAACGACAAGTTGGTTGGTATTAACCGAGTGGCTAAGGTGATGAAGGGGGGTAAACGCCTCCGCTTTAGTGCTCTGGTGGTAACCGGCGATGGCAACGGTCATGTGGGTCTGGGGTTAGATAAGGCTAATGAAGTGCCGGTGGCGATTAGTAAGGCTAGTGCTGCTGCCAAAAAGAACTTGATTAAAGTGTCGCTAACCGGAACGACTATACCTTATGAAACGAGGGTAAAATATGGCGCCGCCGAAGTATTACTGAAACCGGCAGCACCGGGTACCGGTATCATTGCCGGAGGCAGTATTCGGGCGGTGCTTGAGGCTGCCGGAGTTAAGGATATTCTAACTAAATCGTTGGGCAGTTCCAATCGCATCAATATGGCTAGGGCAACAATGATAGCTCTTGGTCGGCTTAAAAATCCGGCGGAAGAGTTAGCCAGGCGCAAGGGTGCTCCTCCAGCTAAGGAGGCGGCATAACTCATGACCGAGTTGCGTATCACCTGGGTCAAAAGTGGTATTGGCTATAAAGAGGACCAAAAGCGAACCTTGAAAGCCCTTGGTTTTCATCGGCTGAATCAGAGTGTTACCCACAGTGATTCGGCCTCAGTTCGCGGTATGATTAACAAAGTGAGACATCTAGTCAAAGTGGAGGTAAATGCCGGTGAGACAGGATGAACTATCCCCGGCTCCCGGTTCTGCGAAGAGCCGAAAACGAGTAGGACGGGGAGACGGTAGCGGGCACGGCACTTATTCCGGACGGGGCTGTAAAGGAGAAAAGGCTCGTGCCGGCTTTAAGATGAGGCCGGGCTTCGAAGGTGGGCAGTTGCCTATAATTAAACGTTTGCCGAAGAAGCGTGGCTTTATCAATATATTTAAGACGGAATATAG
Source organism: Chloroflexota bacterium (assembly GCA_043797985.1). GTDB lineage: Bacteria > Chloroflexota > Dehalococcoidia > Dehalococcoidales > UBA2162 > JAZDPB01. The sequence continues at coordinate 15,635 of JAZDPB010000054.1, read as the reverse complement.
TGTTATTAATATAGGCAGGCTTGAAGTGTTTGACTCAGGAACTGAGGTAACACCAGAAAGGTTGTTAGCTGCGGGAATAGTGAAATCTCTACGTCACCCGGTCAAGATTCTGGCTGGGGGTGATATTAATCATTCTCTTGTAGTGAAGGCTCATAAGTTTTCTGATGCTGCTAAAGCTAGGATTGAGGCGGCAGGGGGTAGCGTGGAGGAGGTGAAGTATGCGTCCGCGGCAAACTAGGCCACGCCTGCTACAGGCGATGATTGATGCTTTCCATCTACCTGACTTGAGGCGTCGCATCCTCATCACATTTGGTATTCTAGTGGCATTCCGTTTTGTGGCTCATGTACCTCTTCCTGGCGTTGATGTTAGTGCTCTCCATCAGATATTTGAACGCAATGCTTTACTGGGCATGCTGGATATGTTTAGTGGCGGTGCCATGAGGAACTTTAGTGTGGCGGCGATGGGGGTCTACCCCTATATAACCGCTTCGATTATTATGCAGCTCATGATGCCAGTTATACCGCGTTTGCAGGCTATTGCTCAGGAGGGAGAAGCCGGTAGACACAGGGTCGACCGAATTACCCACTGGCTGACGGTGCCATTAGCTGGTCTTGCCGGTTATGGACAGCTGGTTTTGCTCCAGCGTGAGGGTGTTGTCGCTAGTGCCGAATTACTGCCAACAATAGCCATGATTTTTTCCATGGTTGCTGGCACCATCTTCTTGGTCTGGTTGGGTGAACTTATTACTGAATACGGAATTGGCAACGGGATTTCTATAATAATCTTCGCTGGTATTGTGGCGGGTTACCCGGCGACCATTGGTAGCGGTTTTCTGGCTAAGGAACAATTTGGCGGACTGATTGCTTACGCTCTCATCGCCCTAACCACTATTGCCGCTATAGTTATCTTTACCGAGGCACACCGCCGTATTCCGGTGCAATATGCTCGTACCACCTTTCGGGGTGGTCGTATGTATCGGCAATCCGGGGCAACCCATATTCCGCTGCGAGTAAATGCCGCTGGAATGATACCCCTTATTTTTTCTATGTCTATGGTTCTCTTCCCGGGTATGGTAGCCAGCTATTTTGCTAATCCGTCTAGTGCTGAACCTAACCTGGCTAATCATATTATGAACCTGTTTAACCCTAATGCCGCCATGCCCCTGGGCTTGTTTTACTGGGGGCTGTATTTCCTGCTGACAATCGGATTTGCCTTTTTCTATACCATGGTGATTTTTCAGCAGCAGGATTTACCGGGAAACTTACAGCGTCAGGGAGGATTTGTCCCCGGGATTCGACCCGGAAAACATACCGCTGACTATTTTAACCAGGTGCTTAGCCGTATTACCTGGGCGGGGGCCCTTTTTCTAGCTTTGGTGGCGGTAATACCCTTTTTGGCGCGGGAAATTACCAATATCCAGGTGATACAGCTATCAACCATGGGTTTATTGATTGTGGTTGGAGTGGTTCTGGATACCATGAAGCAGATGGAAGCGCAACTGGTAATGCGGCGTTACGAAGGCTTCATAAAGTAGCGTGCCTCTGCTGAAGACCTCTTGTGGTCTTTAATATTTGAAATAGGTGTAAGAGATGTATATCATTTTTCTGGGTGCGCCTGGTGCTGGCAAGGGAACACAGGCAGCTAGAGTGGCACAAGAACTGAAGCTGGCGCATATTGCCACTGGCGACCTGTTTCGCCAGGCAATAGACAAGGGCACTGAGTTAGCCATACAAGCTAAGGCTTATATGGAAAAGGGACAGCTTGTCACAGACGAGATAACAATAAGGATGGTCTTGGAGCGTATATCAGCCCCTGATTGCAAATCGGGGGTGATTTTTGATGGCTTTCCGAGAAATCTGAAACAGGCTGAGGCTTTGGATAAAGCCTTGGCTCAACAGGGTAAGGCAATAGATAAGGTGGTATATATCAAGGTCTCTGAGAAGGAATTGTTGGAGCGGCTTAGTGGGCGCTGGATTTGCCGTCAATGCCAGACGCCGTATCATGCCGTGAATTCTCCCCCCAAGGTCTGGGGTAAGTGTGACCGATGCGGTGGTGAGTTATATCAGCGTGCTGATGATACTGTTGAAACAGTTAAGAAGCGCCTTGTGGTCTATTTTGATGAGACAGCTCCCCTTATTGATTATTACACCCGGGCAGGTAAATTATTAGAGGTAGTGGGAGAGGGGAGTGTGGATGAGATAGCAGGAAGAATAGTAAAAGCTCTTCATCGGGAGTCTGTCCGCCCGAGGAAGAGATGAGTATAGTCATAAAATCTGACCAGGAGATTGCTATTATGCGGCAGGCGGGAAGGATTGTCGCTGGCATACTGGAGGTACTGAAGTCACAGGTGAAGCCAGGAATAAAAACTGAAAATTTAGATGTTATCGCCGCTAAAGAACTAGAGAAGCGGGGAGCCAAGTCCTCGTTTAAGGGATATCGTGGATTTCCGGCGACCCTCTGTGTTTCAGTTAACGACGAAATAGTGCATGGGATTCCGGGAAAGCGGATTTTGAATGAGGGTGATATTGTATCCCTTGACTTTGGTGCTATTTACATGGGTTTTCACGGTGATGCTGCGATAACCGTAGGTGTGGGTCGCATTAGCTCACAGGCGGAACAGCTTATAAAGACAACGGAGGGTGCTCTGAAAGCTGGTATGGCTGCTGCTCATCAGGGGGCGAGACTGGGAGACATCTCGGCTACCATTCAACATTATGCCGAGTCAAGGGGGTATTCAGTGGTGCGTGAGTACACGGGGCATGGTATCGGCCGAGAGATGCATGAAGAACCGATCATACCTAATTTTGGTCTACGGGAACAGGGACCATTATTAAAGAAAGGAATGGCACTTGCCATTGAGCCTATGGTGAATATCGGTGACTGGCGTACGAGAGTCGGTGATAACCACTGGACAGTTTTTACCAGTGACGGGAGTCTCTCGGCACACTTTGAAAATACTATTGCCGTGACCGACGGTGAGCCTGAAGTGCTTACTGCTTTATAGACAGGAATCTATGCCTAAGAAAGAAACTATTGAAGTTGAAGGAGTAGTAGTTGAGTCCTTGCCTAATGCGATGTTTCGTGTCGAGATGCCTAACGGACATAAGGTATTGGCTCACATTTCGGGTAAAATAAGATTACATTATATCAGGATTCTGCCCGGTGACCGGGTGTTGGTTGAGCTTTCACCATATGACTTGAGCCGAGGCAGAATTACGTATCGGTTTAAGTAGTAGTTTTAGTAAGGAAGTAAAATTTCATGAAAGTTAGAGCTTCTGTCAAAGTTAGATGTGAAAAATGTAAGATAATAAAGCGGCACGGGGTGGTTAGGGTCATTTGCTCTAATCCAAAGCATAAGCAGAGGCAGGGTTAGTAAGGTTATTGGGTCAGGAGGAAAGCGATGGCACGTATAGCTGGGGTTGAAATACCTGGTAATAAGCATATCGGGGTAGCGTTACGGTACATCTACGGTATTGGACCGGTTACGAGTCAGAAAATATTAACTCAGGCGAATGTCAATTCTGAGGTTAAGACGGATGCTCTTACTGAGCAGGAGGTCAATCGTCTCAGAGAGATTATTGACCGGGGGTATAGGGTTGAGGGGGAACTTAGAAAAGAGGTTGGTTTTAATATCAAACGCCTTATTGAAATTGGTAGCTATCGCGGGACAAGGCACCGCCATAACCTGCCGGCCAGGGGACAACGGACACGGACTAACGCTCGGACACAGCGCGGTAGTCGTCAGACCGTAGCCGGTAGAGGCAAGAGGCGTGGCGTGGCTAAGAAGTAATCTAAAAGGGGGTTAGGATAACACAAATGCCAGAACGAAAACGGACTCCGGGAAGGAGACGAGAACGGAAGGCCATTCCGGCAGGGAAAGCCTATATCCAATCTACTTTCAATAATACTATAGTGACTCTTACCGACCCTCAGGGTAATGTTATTGCCTGGGGAAGCTCGGGAACAGCCGGGTTTAAGGGTTCACGTAAAGGCACTCCCTATGCTGCACAATTGGCAGCGCACGAGGTGGCGCGGAAGGCTATGGAACATGGCTTACGTCAGGTAGAGGTTTATGTCAAGGGTCCGGGTAGTGGGCGTGAGGCAGCGATTCGTTCTCTTCAGAGCTCTGGTCTTTATATTACCAGTATTACCGATGTGACTCCTATTCCCCATAATGGGTGCCGTCCTCCCAAAAGAAGGCGGGTGTGAGGTAGAAAAGTGGCAAGATATACAGGATCAGTTTGCAAATTGTGTCGCCGGTACAATGAGAAGTTGATGCTCAAAGGTAGTCGGTGTCTTACTCCTAAATGTGCTACGGAGCGGCAGAGTAAAACGCGAAGTCGCCGCCGCCGAGTTTCTGACCGTGGTCTTCAACTACACGAGAAACAGAAAGTTCGTTATACCTATGGAGTGCTGGAGAGGCAGTTCAGACGGATTTTTGTTCAAGCTGAAAGACAGTCGGGTATTACCGCCGATAATCTAGCAGTGTTGCTTGAGAAAAGGCTTGATAACGTTGTTTTTCGGCTGGGGTTTGCTGACTCCCGCGCTCAAGCTCGTCAGCTAGTTCAACACGGGCATATCACGCTCAACGGGCGTAAGACTGATATACCCTCTTGCGTGGTCAAAGAAGGCGATACTATTGGTTGGAGAAAGAGTAGTATCAAATCTGAGTATTATAAGCAGTTGGTTGAGGTTATTCAGGCAAAGTCGGTAGCCAGTTGGTTGAGTCTGGATAGAGAGAACCTTGTTGGTCAAATCTTATCTTTGCCTACCCCTGATGATATTGGTGCCAACTTTGATGGAAAAGCGATAGTCGAATATTACTCGCGATAATAAGGAGGCAGCTCTTTGTCTCATCTTGTAGTGCCAAAGGTTGAGTGTATTGAAAGTAACAATGACTTTGGGCGGTTTGTTGCCGAACCATTAGAGAAGGGTTTTGGCGTTACTTTCGGGAATGTCATGCGGCGGCTGCTGCTTGGCTATCTTGAGGGAGCAGCGGTGACCAGGGTAAAAATCGAGGGGATTCAACATGAATTCTCTACCATTCCTTATGTAAAGGAGGACGTCATCGAGTTTCTCCTCAATGTTAAGGCAATGAGGCTAAAGCCTCTTTCTGGTCGTCCAGGTAAGCTCACGCTCGAAGCAGAAGGAGAAGGACGGGTCTCGGCGGCTAACATTAAGCCCTCGGCTGATTTTGAAATTGCTAACCCTGACCTTTATTTAGCCGCCCTGGATTCGCCCGAAGCCAAACTTTCCGTAGAGTTTGATGTGGAGCTATCCCGGGGCTATTATCGGGTGGCTGAATCCAGCGATAATCTTCCGGTGGGAGTGATTCCGGTAGATGCTATCTTCGCCCCGGTGCGCAAGGTTAATTTTACCATTGAGCCGATACATGCCGGACAAGAAACTAACTATGAGCGGTTGTATCTGGAAGTATGGACGGATGGTACGATATCGCCGGCAGATGCCATTAGCCGCAGTGCTGAGCTTTTAATGGAGCAGCTATCCCCATTTGTAAGTTACGCCCGGATGTCTCAGACAAAAGAGGAGGAACCAAGTGGCTTATCCATGCCTCCAGAGCTATCTAATATGCCTGTGGAGCAACTGGACCTGTCGGTGCGTACCCTCAATTGTTTAAGGCGTGGTGGCATCGCTACGGTGGGAGAGGTAATAAGCAAAGGAGAGAAAGGATTAACGTCGCTGCGTAATTTTGGGCAGAAGTCCTTGCAGGAGATAGAGGAACGTCTTGAAGGACTGGGGCTTTCTCTTACTCCTCCAGACGAAGAAGTTGAGGAAGAAGGAGAGCCTGCCGGGCAAGAGGTAGAGTAAGATGAGTCGTAAAATAGCAGTTAGAAAAGTGGTCAGGGATTCGAGTTACCGGAAGGCAATGTACCGTAACCTGGTGACTGACCTTCTAGGATACGAGAAGATAACAACTACCGAGGCCAAGGCTAAAAAAGCTCGTGGTCTGGCTGAGGAGATGATTACACTGGGAAAGAAGGGTGGGCTTCACTCCCGCCGTCAGGCGCTATCGGTCATTTTTGATGAGGACGTGACCGAGAAGGTATTTTCTGAGCTTGCCAAAAGGTATGCTGAGCGCCCCGGTGGCTATACCCGTATCACTAAATTAGGACGCAGGGTGGGTGACGGGGCGGCCGTCGTTCAGCTTGAGTTGGTAAAATAAATGGTAGTTACTGCAGTTAACCCGGATATAAAGTCGGTGGTCAACCTGGCAACGACCACCAAGGTTGTATTAGTGCTGGAATACGATGGCACGAACTACTTCGGGTTCCAGCTGCAGGCTAACGTACCTACCATACAAGGAGAAATAGAAGAAGCAATACAAAAACTAACTGGGGAAAGGACGAGAGTGCTGGCAGCCAGCCGCACTGATACCGGGGTTCATGCCAGGGGACAGGTGGTCAGCTTCAGGACTGAGTCGACCCATTCTCTACAGACATTTGTTAACGGGCTGAACCACTACTTGCCCGGAGATATTGCTGTTAAGGTGGCGTATCGGGTAAAAGATTCCTTTAATGTCAGGAGTGGTGCTCTTAGTCGGGAATATAATTACTACATTTTTAACGGCTTGACGCGGTCCCCGCTCAGGGAAGGTTTTTCTTATCTCGTTCCCGGAGAGCTTGATATTGATGCGATGAATCAGGTATGCGGTGCTCTTGTTGGCAAGCATGACTTTACTTCGTTTATGAGCAGTGTCGGAGGCGAGGTGAAGAGTGCTGTAAGGAGGGTGTACCGAGCTGAAGTGAGTAAGGAGGGGGAACTGGTAATCTTCAATATGATGGCTAATTCCTTCCTGCCACATCAGGTGCGCAATACGGTGGGTGTTTTAATCAGAGTCGGTCTGGGCAAGATGAGCGGCGATGAGTTTTATAGTATAATAGAGGCGAAAAAACCTGGATTGGCTGGGCCAACTGCCCCGGCTTGCGGCCTGTGCCTTATGCAGGTAAATTATCCCCGTCCTCTTGAGGAAGAGATATGATAAAGACCTATAGCATTAAGGCTTCGGATATTAAGAGAGAGTGGCATAGTGTTGATGCCTCGGGTCAGATTTTGGGTAAGCTGGCAACTCAGGTAGCCAGCTTGCTGATGGGTAAGCACAAGCCGGATTTCTGTCGTCATCTGGACATAGGAGATTTTGTTGTCGTTGTCAACGCTGAGAAAATCTGTGTCACTGGCGATAAGGCCAGGCAGAAACTCTACTACCGACATTCCGGGTATCCTGGGGGATTTAAGAGCGTCAGTTTAGAGAAAACGATGCAGACTCATCCTACCCGGGTGATTGAACATGCGGTCAAGGGTATGTTACCTCACAACCGGCTAGAGGCAAGGATGATGAAAAGGCTGAGGATTTATGTTGGCGATAATCACCCTCATCGGAGTCAACTAAAAGCTATCTCAAAAGAGGTAGCGCAGGTAAAGGAGAGGGAAGAGGCTTAAGAGAGGGGCGAAGCCCCTCTCTTACCTACACTCCCCCTTCCCTTACTAAGGGAAGGGGGTCAGGGGGATAGGTTGCTAAGCAACTCAGTGATAGCGGAATTTGACATGAGGAAAGGGGGCACCTTTGGCAAAGGACATTTACTTCCATAAGACAGGTAGGCGTAAGACAGCTGTAGCTCAGGTGAGGTTAGTGCCTGAAGGTGGTGGTGCTGTTGTCGTAAATGGCATCCCTTATGAGGAGCGATTCACTCGCCTTTTGTACCGCCAAACGATAATGAAGCCGCTGGTGCTTACCGATAGCCTCAGTAAATACAACGTAATGGTCAAGGTAACCGGTGGTGGCATGTCAGGACAGAGTGATGCCATCGCTCATGGTATTGCCCGCGCTCTGGTAAATGCCGATGAAAGCCTTAAGCCCTTGCTACGCCAAAACGGTTTGCTTACCAGAGATGCCAGGGCTAAAGAAAGAAAGAAGGCTGGTCTAAAGCGGGCTCGCAAAGCACCACAGTACACCAAGCGATAAAAGTTTGCTGAGCGGAGAAGAGAGTTTTTATCGTTCTTTCTTCTCCGCTATCTTTTTTGCTTCTTCGCTTATCCTCTCTGCATAATAACTACGTGCTTCTCAATCATATTGTCATTGCGAGTCCGCCGAAGGCGGACGTGGCAATCTGGATGGGAGGGGATGAGATTGCTTCGTCACTGTGTTCCTCGCAATGACACCTAAAAAATAGATACCCCCTGAAACCATCCCTGTGTTATAATTACTTAGCTAATTACTGGTCTGGGAGCTTGCATGTTCACTCATCTGCATGTCCACACCGAATATAGTCTTCTTGATGGTATGTGCCGTATTACCCAATTGGTCTCAAAAGCCAAAGAAATGGGGATGGACAGCCTGGCAATAACCGACCACGGAGTCATGTATGGCGCTATTCAGTTCTACCTGGCGGCTAAAGAGGCAGGGATAAAACCCATTATCGGCTGTGAGGTCTATGTTGCTCAGGATAACCGCTTCAGCCATAATGCCGGGGATAAGAACTACCATCACCTTGTTCTACTGGCAAAAAACCTGACGGGATACCATAATTTACTAAACCTTACCACCAAGGCTCACCTCGAGAGCTTCTACTACAAGCCACGGATAGATAAGGAGCTTCTCAAGCAGTATCATCAAGGTCTTGTTGGCCTCTCTGCCTGTATCGCTGGTGAGGTCCCCCACCTTATTCTGCAAGGACGACTTGATGAGGCAAAACAGGCGGCTTTAGAGTATAAGCAAACACTCGATGATTTTTACCTTGAAATACAGAGACACCCTATCCCTGAACTGGAACAGATAAACCGGGGTCTTATCGCTATCGGCAACGAGTTGGGCATTCCGCTGGTAGCGACCAACGATGTCCACTACATTAACCAGGAGGACGCTTCCGCCCATGACCTCCTGTTATGTATCGGCACCAACTCTTCCGTTTACGATGAAAAAAGAGTGAAGATGGCGGGCGACTTCTTCTATCTCAAGAGTCCGCAGGAAATGATAGAGCTTTACCAGGACATTCCTCAAGCTCTGGAGAACACCGAGCGTATTGCTGAGATGTGCAACCTCAGGCTTGATTTTGGACGCCTTCATCTTCCTGAGATAGAGCTACCGGAGGGAAGGACTCCCGACCAGTTTCTGGCTGACCTCTGCTATGCAGGCCTACCTCGGCACTACCCCCAGGCTACTCCAGAGATAAAGCAACGGCTTGAATATGAGCTAGAAGTAATAAGTAAGACCCAATTCGCCAACTACTTTCTTGTTGTCTGGGACATCATCTCCTTCGCCAGGGAGCACAATATACTGTTCGGAGTCAGGGGTAGTGCCGCCGCCAGTATCGCCCTCCACTGTCTGGGTATTACCGAGGTCGACCCTATTGTAAATAAGCTGGTCTTTGAGCGCTTTCTCAACGTGGAACGGCAGGAGATGCCGGATATAGATTTAGACTTTCAGGATGACCGCCGTGAAGAAGTTATCACCTATGTTTCCAAGAAATATGAGCAGGACCATGTTGCCCAGATTATTACCTTTGGCACACTTGGTGCCAGGGCTGCCCTCAGGGATGTGGGACGGGCACTCGGTATGCCCTATGGTGATGTTGACCGCGTTGTCAGGCTGGTTCCCTTTGCCCCGGGCATGACTCTAGCTCGAGCTCTGGAAGAGAATAGTGAACTGAGGAGTATGCACTCGGCGGATGCCACAATTCGCAATCTGATTGATTCCGCCAGAAGAGTAGAGGGTATTGCTCGCCATGCCAGCACTCACGCCGCCGGTGTAGTTATTTCTAAAGAACCCCTTACCCGGTATGTCCCTCTGCAGCGGGCAAGCAAGGCTAATGATGAAGCAACTGTCATGACGCAGTTCACCATGGAAGACATTGCCCGAATTGGACTTTTGAAAATGGACTTCCTCGGTCTGGCTAACCTCACCATTTTGGGCAGAGCAAAGGAGATTATCCACCAGAACCGTGGGCTCGATATCGACCTGCACCATATCCCGATGGATGATAAAAAGACCTTTGCCCTGCTGTCTTCAGGGGAGACTACCGGTGTGTTTCAACTGGAAGGGGCTGGCATGCGTCGCTATATCAAGGAGCTTAAACCGACTACCTTCAGCGATATTGCGGCTATGGTGGCTCTGTACCGTCCCGGACCCATGGAGCACATCCCTACCTTCATTAAAGCCAAGCATGGCCTTGAGCCAATCCGTTACCCCCACCCCGCCTTGGCCAGTATTCTCGAGGAAACTTATGGGGTGATTGTATATCAGGAGCAGGTGTTATTTATCGTGCGAGCCCTGGCTGGCTATAGCCTGGGACAGGCGGATATCTTCCGTAAGGCGATGGGTAAGAAAATTCCTGAGGTTATGAGGAAAGAGAAGCGTAACTTCGTTGCTGGAGCCAAAAAGCTCGGGTTTTCTACTGAGATAGCTGATGATGTCTTCGCGCTTATCGAGCCTTTTGCTGGCTACGCTTTTAACAAAGCTCATGCTACGAGCTATGCGCTTATTGCTTATCAAACTGCTTACCTCAAGGCAAACTATCCGGCAGAGTATATTACCGCTTTCCTGATAGCCAATGTTGGCCAGCCCGAGAAGGTAGCCAGCGGAGTTGCTGAATGTCGCCGCCTGGGCATTAAGGTGTTACCACCTGATATGAATCGCAGTCAAACGAATTTTTCTATCGAACAGGGTAGTGACAAAGCCTCAGCCATTCGCTTCGGGTTGGCTACTATCAAGAATGTGGGGGTCGGTGCTATTGAGCCTCTTATTGCTGAGTGCAAAAAGGGAGGCGAGTTCAAATCTATCGAAGACCTTTGCCGGCGCTGTGACCTGCGTGGTGTGAACAAGCGGGTGATGGAGAGCCTGATTAAAGCGGGAGCCTTGGACTCTTTGGGCAAACGTGGGGCTCTTCTCCAGAACATTAATGACATCTTGTCTCTAACGCAAAAGGAGCAGCGTTTACGGGAAACAGGGCAGTCCACTATGTTCGACCTGTGGGGTGAAACGGTTCCCGTTCCTTTACCTGACCTCGACTTGAGCACAGTGGAGGTTAGCGATAGGGAAAAGTCAGTCTGGGAAAAGGAGCTTCTGGGGATATCTCTATCGAAGCCGCTGTTTAGTTCCGGCAGGACTAAACCAGGAACGACCCTCTGTGGGGAAATTAATGACGAAATGAATGGGCAAGCAATTGCCGTTATTGGCGAAGTGGCTAGCGTGAGTACACTGTTCACTCGGAAGCGAGAGCCATTTTTCAAGGTGACGCTGGAGGACATTAGTGGTAGTACCGAGGTTATGGTCTGGCCCAAAGTCTATGAGGGTACCAAGGAGTTATGGCAGGAAGGTAATATACTGGAGATTGAAGGTAAGGTAAGGGTAAGGGACGATAGAGTGCAGTTAAGCTGTGACAGTGCGCGCCGTTACCAGATAGAGCAAGCCCAGCCCGCAGAAGTCGTTACTCCCGAACCTGAGGAGTCACCAGAGGTAGTCGAGGAAATCCCGACCAACACTGCTCCGGTCCCAAAACATCGGCTGATAATCAGTATCGCTCAGACCAGTGATGAGGAAAGTGACATCGCCCATTTACATAAATTGATTGATACTCTGAGAGATTTTCCTGGACAGGACGAAGCCAACCTGAGCGTTCAAAGTGAAGAAAAGGTGGTCAACCTCAAATTTACCAGCATGAGTATTAGTTATTGTCCGGAACTCCATCAGCAGTTGGTAAAGCTGGTAGGAGAAGAAGGGGTGAGGGTAGAGACCTCCGCCTGAACCAATCACGCTCTTCTTTCTTTAACGATGGTATTATTCGGTTTTGGTTGTGTTGTCATTTTGGCGAAAGCCAGAATCTAGGTCTATCTCTTCCTGCACTGGATTCCAGCGCAAGCTGGAATGTCATCTTTGAAAGAGTTGTTTAGTTTCCAGCGATAACATGGAATCATCCAACTGCAACTGGAACCTAATAATAGAAACGGGTGGTAGAAAAGAGCGAAGTCTTTTCTACCACCCGTATGTTACTGCAATCATCTTAGCGGGTTCTTCACCCGGTTTTCTTGTACTCTACAGTGCCAGTATCTTGGCGACGCGTTTCCGGTGGTAGGCTGGGTCTCCCAGGTAAGAGTATAAGGTTGTAGCCTTCTTGCTGTAGAGGTAAAGAGGGTACTTCTTGTCGGAACCCACACCGGCATGAACTTCATGCCCTAGATGACCGCACTCATGGAAAGCCTCACTAGCAACCGCTTTAGCTAGTGACACCGCTTCATCCTGTATTGCTTGTGACTTATTGGCATCCAATTTAAACAAAGCTTCATAAGTAAGCCAGCGCGCCTTTTCCAGATAGTTCGCTTGTCCGATAATGTAGCCCTGCACCCACTGGAAGGCACCGATAGGCTGGCCAAACTGTACTCTGGTCTGGGCGTATTCTACCGTCATGTCGAGCAGATGCTGACAGCCGCCTACCATATAGGCACATAGAACTACAATAGCTCTATTCAATGGTTTATTCAGAGCTTTCCAGGCATTATCTTTTTCCCCCAGTATATTGGAGGCAGGGACTTCGACCGACTTAAAGGTCACTTCACTGAACTTCTCCCCTACATAACCGCTCACACCACGACACGAGAGCCCCGGGGACTTCTTATCTACTAAAAATGCAGTAATCCCTTTTGCCGGGTCATCGCTCTTCTTGGTCCGGGCAATGCAGATGAGTTGGTCGGCAATATTAGCATCGGGAATAAGACGTTTAGTCCCATTAAGAATAAAGTTCTTACCCTTCGATGTCGCCGTTAGGTGGATACACTCAGGCTCCCAGCCATAGTCAGGTTCGGTGAAAGCGAGAGTCATAATCTTCTCACCGCGTGCGATAGGCGGGAGGAGTTGCTGCTTCTGGCTATCTGTTCCTAACTCAAGGATGATTGAGCCACAAAGTAGCGGCGAGGAAAGGTAAGGACCGGGCAAAAGTGCCTGCCCCATTTCTTCAAAGAGGATACCAAGGTCGGTGACACTGCTACCCATACCACCGTAGGCTTCAGGCAGAGCCATCCCCAGCCATCCCAGGTCTGCTGTCTTACGCCAGAGCTCTTGGGAGAATCCGGTCTCGCTATCATCTATTTTCTTCACCAGTGTTGCCGGACATTCCGTCTTGAGAAAGTCCTTGGCTGAACTCCTTAGCATTTGCTGCTCTTCACTAAGAGATAAATCCATTAAATTATCCTCCTCTATACTTTTTTAATTTATCTAGTGACCTGCGGGTCTTGCCGGCCCAGCACCTCGGCCTAAGCCCAGAGCACGAGCCATCATGATTTGCTGAGCTTCCGGAGTACCCGCTTCATGAGTGACATCACCCAGTCTGATTGCGTATTGCGTCGCTCCTCCCAGTATTTGTACTTCTTCGTCATCGAGAAGGGCCTGGGGTCCGAAGATATCTACAAGTAGCTTTGCCATCAGCGGAGCTAAACGCTTCCCGTGGAGAGCAGTTTGTGTGCCCGTGTAGCGTGCTCTTGGTATTTGACCCTGTGCCATGGCGTAGTTACGCAACCCCCAGAGACGTCCCACTTGGTATTCAATATAGAGTTGGACCAGGATATCCTGGATTAGAGGGTCATTGCTAATGGGGCGACCGTTGCGCAGCGTTTTTTTGCAGTAGTCGATGACCTGCATTATCCGTCTTTCACGAGGGATGAGAGCTCCACCACCACCGTGCTCTGCTGCCAGGGTCGCCTGAGTCACTAACCATCCCTTGTTTAACTCACCGATAAGGCAATCTGCCGGACACCGCACGTCCTCACAGATAACCTCCCATTTTTTAGGGGGTTGGCAAACAACGAGGTCCAAAGGGGTATAGGTAATGCCCGGTAGGTCTGCCGGAATAAAAAAGGCACTAATGTTCTGGTGACGTGGGGCTTTGGGGTCGGTAACTGCCGGCCAGTAAAGATAGTCGGGCTTAAGCGGATATGCGAAATTGCCGACAAAAACTTTGTCTCCGTTAATGACAAAAACATCCCCATCACGGACTGCGGTGCTCTTCATCGAAGCTTCATCGGTCCCGGCATCAGGCTCGGTGAAACACTGGAATCCACGGATTTGTCCCCCTAATAGTTTTGGCAACCACTTCCGTTTTTGCTCCTCGGTCCCGAAGTTCATAATCCCACCAGTCTGTATCGCAGAGACTTCAGCACTTCCAGGCCAGCGCCGTTCTTCCGATATCCTGGCAAGCTCCTGGGCAAGTATGGCGCACCGAACGGTATCCAGACCGCCGCCGCCATATTCTTTGGGGTAACCGGGGGCAAACCAGCCTCTCTCACCCAGCTTGCGCTCCAGCTCGAAACCTTTAAGGCCTAGCTCTTCAGTCATCTTGGTATTGTCTTCTGGTACGATGGGTGCTTTTAGAGCGTTTGCCTCAATAAAGGCGCGCACCTCCTTGCGAAAATCCTCCTGCTCTTTGGTGTAATGAAAGTCGAAATCCATGCTGCTTCCCTCCTGTTTATATTTTTCTTTGGCTAAACGCGTTAGCTGGTGAAAAACTCACCATAACCTATCTTTCTTGACCAAAAAAGTTTCTTCTAGTTAGTGGAATTTTGTGGATGAATGATATTGCTCTTAGGACTATGGTTTTTATCGGCGAACCACCTTTCCTGCCCTAAGTCCCACCTGGACTTCATCGGCATGTAGACTGCCAATATACCAGCCATATAATACACCAAAGTTGGCAGGTCGGCAATACCAAACACTTAGTCTTCGTTTGCACTTTTAACGTGAATCCAAGAGAAGCGCGAAGAGGTTAGGTTGATAATCTTTAGCCTGGAAAAGATTGCCTCTTGATGCTAGAATAATGTGCGATGGATGTGTCAAAGATAATATCTAGCGGTACATCCGAAGGACACCGGAGAAGGTTGCGGGAAAAGTTCATTAAGTCGGGGCTTAAGGGCTTTCATGACTATGAAATTATTGAGTTGCTCTTGAGCCTGGGCACGCCACGTAAAGACTGCAAACAGCAGGCTAAGGAAGCAATTAAGAAATTCAAAACCCTGAGAGGAGTCCTGGAAGCTTCTTCTGAAGACCTCCAGCAAATAGAGGGCATCGGTCCTCATAGCGCCTTTGGCATTAAGCTGGTGCAGGAAGTAGCCAGGGAATTCCTTAAGGAAAGGATTGTTGCTCAGCCTATCTATAAGTCTGCCCAGGAGATTTTTGATTATCTCTACCATTCAATGCGCGACCTTAAGAAAGAGGTATTTAAGATTCTTTATCTGAATAGCCAGAACCAGATTATTGAAACCGAAGACCTCTTAGAAGGGACCGTAAATAGCAGTGTCATCCGCCCACGTGAGGTGATAGAAAGTGCTCTCAAAAATAGTGCCGTCTCGTTGATTTTTGTCCACAATCACCCCTCTGGCAACCCTGCGCCCAGCCAGAGTGATAAAGAGCTGACCAGAGACCTGGTCTATGCTGGAAATATAATGCGGATTAAGGTGTTAGACCATATCATAATCGGCAACGATAGATACTACAGTTTTGCTGGTGAAGGGTTGATTGAGGAGTATACTCTGGATTTCTTGAATTTGAAAATGAAGGGAGTCTCTGAGGCCAAACGAAAGATTTACCGGGCTAAACTGTCTGCCCCAGAACTTCCCTGGCAATCTTAATTTTATC
>JAZDPB010000050.1:0-11813 GCA_043797985.1 Chloroflexota bacterium | reverse complement strand
GCCACTTCCATGCATCGGCAGGCATCAAATTCGCCATGTGGTATTTAGGTGCCACAGGAGTTTTCAAGACGTTTCTGAATCCGAGCCCATCTTTTATCTTTGCGCTCGGGTCCTTCACACTAACAGCAGAATACCAGAATGAATAATACTGCCAGGGCTCCGTATACCTGGGCCCAGCGGCATAAAGGGCAATTATCTTTGGAGCGAGCAAGGGAAACACACTGGAACATACCCTCCCGATAAATTTTTCTCCATCATAAATGAACTCATCACCGAGCTTATACTGAAAATGGCATGGATAAGTTTCTTCATCTCCCAGGAAACCAACCACGGTTGCCTTTACCTTAAACATAGTAACCTCCTTGTTTAGTCTTGGGTAACCTTTGCTATACGGCTTTTATGATCAGTCATAGGCATCCCTTCACGTTATTGACCCAGATGGTTTTCATCTAAATTGACCACCCCAGGAGCACCAGGTGTTGCCATTTTACATCATTCTCACCTCCTCAGCAACCTGAGTTGACCTGTCGGGGCGGAGTTGGGAGCGGAGCTCGCTGTGTACTTGCGTATGGTGGGGCAACTTACTCCCAGGCTGCGATCAATCGCCCTGATGCTCCGCTTTTAACAGTCCACTTTTGAAATTTTTTTAAGACTGTCAATGCGACCCCTTGACAGTCCATCAGTGGCGTGTTACACTTTTCTGCCCACGTGTTATTTTGAGTATCAAAAATGAAAAGGAGTGTGATATGGAGTTCAAAGGTAAAGTAGCGGTTATTACAGGAGCAGCCAGTGGTATTGGCCGATCAGTTGCTCTAGCTCTAGCGAGGCTCGGGACTGACATCGTAGTTGCTGATTTGAATGACATCGGCCTAGAGGAGGTACGTCAGGAGATAGAAAGTATGGGCTGCCGTGCGCTTGCCATACACTGCGATGTATCCAAAGATGCCGATGTGGATAACTTGGCAGCCAAATCTATTTCGACTATGGGTAAAGTCGATTTTCTCTTTAATAATGCTGGGGTGTCAGTCCGTGCTCGTGTGGAAAAAATGGGCATGAAAGATTGGGAATGGATTGTAGGTATCAACCTCATGGGGGTCATCCGCGGCGTTCATGCTTTTCTACCCTACATGCTCAAAAGGGGTAGCGGATACATCATCAATACCTCTTCAGGTAATGGCCTGGTAGCTAGTGAGCCTCCAGCTGTTGCTATGGAAGGAATAGCCTATAGTACTACCAAGTTTGGCATTGTGGGTTTCTCAGAGGGCCTTTATGGTTATCTGCGTCCTAAAGGAATAATGGTTTCAGTACTTTGCCCCGCGCTGGTACGTACGAATTTGCCAAATAATTCACGTTTTATAGGGGATGAAGAAGATATAAGAAGATTAAAAGAGAGTAATGAGTTGTTTGGTAAAGGAGAAAAAGAAGACCCACAAAAACTACTCGATGTAATCGAACCTGATGAGGTGGCACAGATAACAGTCGAGGCTATGAAGGAGAAGAGATTTTTTATCATCACCCACCCGAATATGATCGGACATCTAATGAGTCGAGGGCAAGATATACAGAAGTTGGAGAAGTATTTGCAAGATGCTTTTGGGGGATAGGGAAAGTCAAAGCCCGTTCACCCAGAATTATCAAGGGTCTCGTAGCCGAGAGTCAAAACGAAGAGGAGTGTAATTAATCCGCGAAGATAAGCTTTGCAACAAGGAAGGAGGAGGAATGTTTACATAACCCTGCTACTGGGGGAAGCAAGACCACGCGCAGAAGACAAAATAGATATAAGGAGGAATCAGATGAAAAAGAGAGTCTATATAGGGTTGGCAATCCTTCTCATTCCCATATTAGTGATCAGTCTTATCTTGGCTGGGTGCACTGAGAAAACTCCAGAGGTTTTTAATCTCATATTCTCTTGCCCCTTCATTGAGGTTGAGCCTCCCGCTATATTCGCCAGCCACTTCATGGATCTGGTCGAAGAGAAGACGGAAGGAAGAGTAACGTTTGAACGGTATTTTTCCGAGGCATTGGCAAAACATACGGAACACATCCAGCTATTAAGTTCAGGCTCAGTCGACCTTATCACATGCGTACCAACTTACGTTGGGACGGAACTGGTACTTAACCAGCTACCCGACTATCCCATGTACTGCAGCCTCGAGGAATCCATAGCCGCAGCCAACAAGCTCATGATGGAGATACCAGAAACCAAGGCTATACTTGATGCAGAGCAAGAACGGCTTAACATTAAGATTTTATACTGGCAAACGTCTGGGCCTATGGACCTATTGTGCAGGGATGAGGTGACCTCTCTCACAGAGCTGAATGGTAAGAAGGTAAACATGTGGGCGCCTGCCGATGTCGATATATGGGGAGAATTTGGTATGTTTGCTGTCCCCGTATACGTTGCAGACTTTTACGAGTCTTTATCACGAGGGGTCATAGACAGTGCCTACTTTCCTCCTAGTGGTAGTTTAGCTATGAAGTTATTCGAGACGGCGAAGTCAAATCTGGGACTTCGTCAGGGGGGCGCAGACGTGCCGATAATATTCAACTTGGATACATGGAACAGCTTCCCCAGCGATATTCAAGATTTGATTATGGAGGCAGCACTGGAGACCTCCCAGTGGAGTATTGGCTTTAGCGCAGCAGCTACAGAGCAGTCTTACCAAGTATTCAGGGACTCGGGGATGTATGTAGGGGATGCGCCGGAGGAGGATACAGTGAAGTTGTTCGAGGCGATAATGAAGTACACCGTAGAAGAACAGTGGGTGAACCAGTGCGAAGCAGCGGGAGTTGGTGAGGAGGCACAGGTATTGCTACAGTACTGGAGGGATATGGCGTACGGTAGGTAGAAGAAGTAGCCTTTTGGCTATTTCTCCCTGAAAGACTTGCTCCAAGCTGTTGTTGAGGGATAATTAGGAGGACTAGCCTTTTGGCTAGTCCTCCCTGAAAGACTTGCTCTAAGCAGTTGTTTGATTAAGAGGACATGTAACCTCATACCTAATTATGTAAGGAGACAAAGAGTCTTACTGATTCAGTAAGACTCTTTGGCGCCGGAGGTATTGGCACATAAAAGATGCAACCTGCTCATAAGGAAGGGGAGAATTTGGTAACAGGAGCCGAAGATGAAAAGTAACTCCATGCCAATGCGTGTTGACACAGTTACCGACATAGTAACAAAGGTGACCAAGTGGGTGACAATTGTCAGTGCAATTTGTCTAGCAGCAATGCTGCTAATAAATGTCATAGAGGTAGTAGGGACGAAATGGTTTCACTGGTCGCTTCTAGGTCACCTGGAACTTACTGAGCAATTAATGGTACTTGTGAGCATCTTGCCGATTGCTTTTATAGCACTGGAAAGAGGGCACATTCGTATCACTATGGTCGTAGAGCGCATAGCCTCAGCGGGACGCTCAGCCCTTGCCTTTGAGGTCCTTGGATACGTGCTGGGAACGCTAGTAATGGTTTTCCTTACCTGGCGAGCTTTTTTGCAAATGCAATATGCAATGAATGTAGACCTAACTACGAGTGTGTTTTCTATTCCGATATGGTCGACAAATTTAGCGATTGTTATAGGATTCGGCTTACTGGCGCTTTCGTGGCTGTTGCTCCTTGTCAAAATATTAATTGTTGGTCCAACGAAGTGAATTAACTTCCTTACAATTCTATCGGAATCCCAATAAATTTAGGTATTACCTGAGGAAAAGGAGAGGAAACAAAAATGGAATACGGCGCATGGGTTGGCCTCTCGTGTTTTATTGGCATGTTTGCGTTAGTCATGCTGGGAGTACCAATTTTCATCTCTATGTTAGTCGGGGCTATTGCGGGTTTTTGGTTGGTTGGTGGGTCTGGTTTAGCTTTTCAACAATTTAGTACTGCACCTTACTTTATCTCGGCTTCATACATGCTTGCCGTAATTCCTTTGTTCGTATTAATGGGGATAATAGCCGGAGAGTCCGGTATAGCAGACTCTGCTTATAAAGCTGTCTCTAAGTGGACGGGGGGACTCCGCGGGGGGATTTTAATGGCTACCGTAGGAGCAGGAGCCCTTTTCGGCGCTTGCTGCGGTCTAGGTGTAGCGGGAGCAGCAGTATTTACCAAGCTCGCTCTGCCTGAGCTTGAGAAACAACACTACGATAGGTCACTAAGCATGGGTGCTATATGCCTATCAGGCTCCTTATCAGGTTTAATTCCCCCCAGTATTGGAATGGTTATTCTTGCTATTCTAACGGAGCAGTCAATAGGCAGGGCTTTAGCGGGTTTAATTATTCCGGGTAGTCTTCTTGCTCTGCTCACTATGCTAGGTATATGGGTGTTAGGAACCTTAAACCCGAAAAAGATACCTAAAGCGGTTATTCAAGTCAGCTGGAAAGAAAAACTTTTATCGCTAGGAATGATTTGGCCGGTGTTGTTCATTTTCATATTAGTAATAGGTGGAATGCTTCTCGGAATTTTCCCGCCTACGGTCGCTGGTGCTATTGGTTCTGCTGGTGTTCTTATATACGCTGGTGTGCGTCGAGTAAAAATGCGGATAATAACTCATAGCTTCTACGAAACAATCCTGGTAAATGCGCAGTTATTTCCCCTCGTCTTCAGTGGCTTTTTATTCGCTCGATTCATAGCTATCAGTGGACTACCCAGGGCTCTTGTAGACTTAATAACCGCCGCCGATCTTTCTCCATATCTGCTTATGCTTGTAATTGTAGTTTTTTATCTTTTCGTTGGTTGCGTCTTTGAGTTCTTGTCTATGGCTATAATTACTTTCCCCCTTATTTTCCCCATCCTGATAGCTGCTGGTTTTGAGCCAATAGCTGTGCTTGTTATTTTGGCTTTTCTGGGTGAGATTGCGACTATGACCCCTCCCATAGGTCTATCAGCTTTTGTTGTTGCAAGTATAGCACGTACCAAGCCTGAGGAGGTCTTTCGAGGCATTGTTCCCTTCTTCTTGATAGCCTTAGCACTGTTGTGGGTGATAGTGTTTTTTCCTCAGTTAGCTACTTGGTTACCCAGTGTGTTTTATGGGGCACCAGCATCCTAGATAGGAGAGCACGCTATAAGGTGAAGATAAGCAATTGAGGGATTAACGTGTTCTGTCTCAAAAAATAAGGGGGCACTTATAAGCCCTTGACTATTTTTCAAGGTATGCTAAAATTAGCCAAAGTCAGAGTATTCTGCTGGTTAGGAGGAGAAGCATGGCTAAAAAGATTTTCGAACCAATAGAGATTAAGGGGATGAAACTCAAGAACAGGCTAGGTTGGGCACCGTGGCTACTGCAGCCACCTGGCCCAGAAGGTTATGTAAGCGACCTGACAATTAGATGGTACGAGACGAGGGCAAAAGGTGGGGTTGGGTTCATAATGAGCGGAACTATTGAGTTTGCGGATTTTTCTGCTAAGCTTGCACAAATTGGAGTAATAGGGCAAAATCTTACCTTGATGGATGACAAATACATCCCGGGTTGGGCCAAGCTAGTAGATGTGATTCACTCATACGGTGTTAAGATTGGGGCTCAATTAGCGGCTCCTGGGCCCATGTTGGGGTTCGCTCCTTCACCGGCACCCTTTCCCGACGAGACTCATGCTAAGTTCGGCCTTTTTGACCTTATGGCGGGGCGTATATTGCCCGTCAAGGCGGTTTCAGTTGAGGAGTTAAAGGAATTTGAACGTGGTATGGCAGCAGCCTGCCGTAGGGCGAAGGCTGCCGGCTTTGATTGCGTGGAGTTCCATAGTGGCCACGGCGGCGCTAATCTTAGTGGAACAATGCTTTCGCCATTCTACAATAGGCGAACTGATGAGTATGGCGGAAGCTGGGCGAACCGGCTTCGTTTCCCCGTTGAGACGATAGAGCAGATCAGAGAGGCGGTCGGCGACGATTATCCCATCCTAGTTAGGATTTCTGGTGACGAACTACTAGGTAAAGGCGGCATCACGCTGGAAGATACCGTAAAGTATATCGTCCCTGCCTTAGAAAAGGCTGGCGCGGATTGTTTTGATATTTCGCAAGGATCTATGACGCATTCTCCCCAGGGTATCGCCCTTCCTTTGTACTACCCGCATGGGTGTTTCATCCACCATGCAGAAGCGGTAAAAAAGGCCACCAATCTACCAGTGATTGGTGTCGGCCGGATTATCGACCTAGATATGGCAGAAAGGTTTCTTCAAGAAGGAAAAGCTGACATCATTTACCTGGGTAGCCAATTAATGTCCGACCCTGAAACCCCCAAGAAATATTTTGAGGGAGCGCCAGAGGATATTAGGAAGTGTATAGGGGATAAGCCGCTCATGTGTGGCCGACCCTGTATCATTAACTACGACTCCCACGATGAGCCCATCCCGTTGACCGCGGCAGAAAAACAAAAAAGGGTACTAGTCATAGGTGGGGGCGTAGCCGGCATGGAAGCAGCTCGCGTAGCCAGATTGAGGGGCCATAAAGTCACTTTGATAGAGAAGGAGCCTGAGCTGGGGGGGATGGTGGCTACACTGGCACTTAACCCACCGACTGCCGAGTTTAGAAATATTATTGATTACCTAGCTACCCAGATGAGAAAGCTACAGGTGGATGTCAGGGTATGCAGGGAGGCTCAAGTAGCTAGCATTGAAGAATTTAAACCAGATGTCATCATACTAGCCACCGGTTCATCACCAACAATACCTGAGGTAGCCGAAGGAAAACCAGGGGTGATGACCCTTGACAGGGCTCTAAAGGAACAGAAGGCTATTGGCCAAAGAGTTGTCGTTTTCGGGTTTTTTGGTGCTGAATTAGCCATCTCACTTGCCGAGCAAGGCAAGGATGTAATTCTCATCGGCAGGGGCAATGAAGGTGCGATAGGAAGCGATGTTTCTGATGCGAGGCGTATCTGGCTTTTGAGGAAACTCACCGACATGAATCTTGTCAGAGAGAGCCCTGAAGCGATGAGGATAAGCAATCCAAAGGTCCTATATAATGTAGAGGTTGAGGATGTTGTTACCGGGGAAGCCAAGGTAACGAATGAGAAAGGAACGAAGCAGGTTCTTCCATTCGATACGCTTATTCTCGCAAGGCGATTTGGTGAGCGGAAATCAAACGATTTACTCTTTGATAAACTGAAGAAGAAGGTGGCTGAGGTATATAAGATCGGGGATTGCCTAAAAGTTAAAGGCATTTACGAGGCAATCTTGAGTGCCAACGAAGTCGCCAGGAAGATTTGATGCCCTAGCACCTTTGTATTACGAAAGAACAAGGAGGGAAAGAAAATGAGTTATTTTGACCTAAACATGAACTTATCAGAAACAGAACTTGTCCTAAAGGCAAACGCTAACAAGTTTGCCAGAGAGGTCATGCGCCCTATTTCAATCCAGCTCGACCAGATGACTGCGGAGGAGGCTATTGCACCTGAATCACCGTTTTGGGATTTCATGCGAAAAGCATACGAGCTTGGCTACCACAGTCTCCCTTTCCCGGAAATAGTTGGCGGAGCTGGCCTTACGCCACCGCAGATGGCGATTGTTATGGAAGAGTTGGCCTGGGGGAGTATCGGCTTAACGTTGGCCCTCCACACAACCTTGGATGCCGTGGTGGCAACGGCAGGGACCGCAGAGCAAGTTAAGGAGTTCACCATTCCATACTGCCAATGCAAGGACGGCAGCGTCGTTGGTTGCTGGGGCATCACGGAGCCTGACCACGGGTCGGATACAGGCATGCTGTTTTTTCCCTTCAGCCGAGACCCAAAAATCAAGTCCCAGTGTACAGCCCGCCTGAAGGGGGACGAATGGATCATTAACGGTCAGAAGTCCGCCTGGGTCTCCGGAGGGACCATCGCCAAATCTATCCTCTTACATGCCCAGGTTGACCCCACGATGGGACTTGCCGGGACCGGTATGTTTATCTTCTCGTTGGACCGCCCAGGGGTCTCCAGAGGGAAACCCCACGCGAAGATAGGTATGCGGGACTGCAATCATGGTGAGCTCTTTTTTGATGATGTTCACGTGCCCAAGGAAGCTCTGGTCATAGGACCAGAAAATTATGAGGCCGCGATGGCAGCGCATCTGTGCCTGACTCTAACCATGGTGGGGATATGGTCTACGGGGTTGGCCCGGGCATGTTACGAAGAGACTTTGGCTTACGCAAGAGAACGGGTCCAGGGCGGGAAGCTTCTCATTGAACACAAGCTATCCAATTAAGGCTCTTCAATATGTTCCGCAATATAGAGGCCAGTCGGCAGTTGTGCCGCGCCGCCTTCATTTACAACTGGAGCAATCCACCTGAAAAGCGTTCATTATTGCACGCAATTGCGGCCAAGAGCTTCGCGACCCAGATTGCCCTTGAAGTCAGCAATGATGCGATCCATACCTTCGGAGCCCTTGGGCTGTCAAATGAAGCACCTGTGGAAAAGTTCTTCAGGGACGCCCGGACTGTCACGGTTTGCGATGGGTCCAGCGACGCTCTTGCGATTCAAGGAGGATACTACATCAATCACCCGATTAATATGGGCTAATTGTGCTATCAGGAAAGAGTCTCGGATAAATGCCAGCTCTTTGACAGGCGACCAAAGTAGATTTTAGGAGGACATAATGCCTGAAGTGGTTCCCGTTAGAGAAGGTGTCTTCGTCGAGGACGCCGAGGGTGGTAAACTGCTCGGTAATAAATGTAAATCTTGTGGGCAGCTCTTTTTCCCTAAAGTCCAGCTTTGCTACAACTGTTTTAAAAAAGATATGGAGGAGGTAGCACTGAGCCGGCGCGGTAAGCTTTACACTTACACAATCGGGCATATGCCTGCAAGCCACTTTCAGCCCCCCTACGCCATAGGGTTCGTAGATATGCCCGAAGGTGTACGGGTCTTCGCCCCACTAAAGATGATAGAAAATAAGCCCTTCAAAGTGGGTATGGATATGGAAGTGGTGATAGAAGAGCTCTGGCGAGAAGACGATAAACAGGTCATTGGTTATATATTTAAGCCTGTATAGCTGTTCAGATTGTGAACTCTGGAGGTAAGGAGAAACAGCAATGAGGGAAGTGGCCATAATCGGAGTCGGACAAAGCGTGTTTGGCAAGTTACCGAATAAAACTGCAGTCGAGCTAGGTGCTGAGGCTGCGTTTGCAGCGCTTACTGATGCTGGCATTACTCCAAATAAAATCCAAGTTGCCTACGCCGCACGGGCGATAGATGGGGTGGTAACATCACAGTCCATACTAAAAGAGACGGGCGTAACAAATATAGAAATGGTGAATGTGGAAAATGCTTGCGCTGGCGGCTCTACCTCCTTCAGGGGAGTCTGGAAGGAAATAGCCAATGGCAATTATGACATTGGTATAGCCTTAGGCGTGGAGTCAATGACTACCAGTGCGATAGCCCATAAATTGATTCCTCCGCAAAAGGATGACCTGGACGGACACCTGGGGATGACCATGCCAGCCATGTTCGGAATGGTCGCCAGAAGACAAATGGAGGAATATGGAGCCACCGTGGAAGATTTTGCCCAGGTTTCGGCCAAGAATCACCAAAATGCTTGTCTAAATCCTTATGCTCAGTATAGGAAAGCACTGACTGTGGAAGAAATATTAAATTCCCGCATGATATGCGAACCCATTACACTGCTCATGTGCTGCCCGAACACCGACGGAGCAGCCGCTGCCATTCTTTGCTCTATGGATGTAGCTAGAAAATATACTACAACACCAATAAGGGTTATTGGTTCCGCGCTTCAGAGCGGTTCCTACAAGGAGTTCCAAAATGATATTACCGTCTCTCCGCTGGGCAGAAGGGTAGCAAAGATGGCATATGAAATGGCAGGGTGCGGCCCGGAAGATATAGACCTTGTTGAATTGCATGATGCTTTTGCCAATGAAGAGATGATACGATATGAGGACCTTGGTCTATGTAAGCAGGGCGAAGGTCAACTTCTGCTCAGGTCAGGTGCAACTGAGATAGGAGGCAGGATTCCCGTCAGCCCGAGCGGTGGTCTGCTTTCTTTGGGACACCCCTTGAGCGCATCGGGGGTTCGCACCATTTGTGAGATTGTCCTGCATCTAAGGGGTCAAGCCGGAGCTAGGCAGACGCCCAATGCCAAAGTCGGACTATCACAAATGCTGGGTGGCCAAGTGGCAGGAATGGAACATGGAATAGTAGCTGGTATTCACATACTTGCACGATGACACCTCTTTTTATATAGATAGAAAGTGAGAATTTGTTGTTAAGATGTAGACCGACTGGACGGCTCGCTTGACGAGACGGTAGTGAATGTCCTGAGAATTAGGCAGGTCTTTTAAAATATCTAAAGAGAAAGAGGTGACATTTGATAAAGAAATTCAACCACGTGGGAATCGCCGTCAAGAATCTGGACAGAGCGGTTGAGTTCTTTCAGGAAACCTACGGCGCCAAACTAGTTTGGCGAGCAAAGTTCGAGGACCTGAAACTAGAATCAGCCTTTATTTCCATCGGTGAGGCACGCTTTGAGCTGTCAGCTAGCCTTGAACCAAATAGTGTAATTGACAAGTTTATTGAGAGTAGAGGAGAGGGAGTTCACCATGTGTCTTTGGAGGTTGACCAGTTTGACCAGGTGATAAAGGAAATCAAGGCAAAGGGATTAAGAGTAATATCGGAGGCTGACACCGAGGACTTCAAAGCAGCATTTATACATCCACAGAGCAACTTCGGAGTGCTAACAGAAATCGTACAGCCCAAAAGGGTCTGAAACGTCGAGGAGATTAGCATTAAGGAATAGAAATAACATGGAAAAGCTTATTCGGGTCATTGGCGAACTGCTGGAAGAAAGGGCGAAAAAGTATGGGGACAAAACCTTTCTTTACTTTAGGGATGAACAGGTAAGCTATAGAGAACTGAACGTCACCTCCAACCGGGTCAGTAATGGTCTCCTCAAACTCGGAGTCAAGAAGGAAGACAATGTAAGTATTATGTTGCCCAATTGCCCCGAGTTTCTGTATTCGTGGTTCGGGTTAGCGAAAATCGGGGCGGTAAATGTGCCAGTGAACAGCCTGTACAAAGGGGAGTTTCTTCGCTACATCATCGATCACAGTGATTCCAAAGCCATAATAATGCATAATCAGTTCCTGGAGCGTCTGAAGCTCTTAGAAAAGGAACTACCTAAACTGGAAAAGGTGATACTGGTTGGCGGAGAAAGTCAAGTAGAGGTTGGATTCACGATAATCCCATTCGAGGAATTGCTTAAATCACCTGATACATCGCCAAAGATAGAAGTTGGCCAGTATGACGTGGATGCAATTATCTATACTTCAGGGACAACGGGGCCACCTAAAGGGGTCTTGAGAACTCACGGCTATTCTTGCCATGCGGCAACATTTGATATTCAAACTCGTGGAACATCTTCTGACGATATTTTATATACCTGCCTGCCGCTCTTTCATCAGAATGCGCAACTGGCAACTACTCTTCCCAGCCTTATGGCTGGTGCTTCGATGGCGCTTGCGGAGAGGTTCAGTGCCTCCCATTTTTGGGATGATATCAGAAAATATAAGGCTACGCAGTTTAACCTCATAGGTGCCATGCTAAACTACTTATATAAACAGCCACCTAAAGAAAATGACAAAGACCAGCCAGCTCGATTAGCCGTAGGAGGTCCTTTTTCCAAAAATATCTACAATGAATTCAGACAGCGCTTCAACATTAAATTTTTGGAAGGTTATGGCCTGACTGAGTCAGGCCTTCTTACCGTCAACTTTTATGACGAATCGAACCCCAAACTTGGCTCGTTTGGCAAGCCTTCTCCTGCATTTGATGTAAGAATAGTAGACGATGAGGACAACGAGGTTCCTCCCTTAACTGTAGGCGAGATTGTTTCCCGACCCAAAATCCCCAATAT
>JAZDPB010000048.1:0-2012 GCA_043797985.1 Chloroflexota bacterium | reverse complement strand
AGCTGATAAGAGCGTCCTTCTGAAGGCACTACCCCAGATAATAGAGCAACTGCAAGCCAAGGGATACGAATTTGTGACCGTACCCGAGCTCCTCAATGTACCCGCTTATAACAATTAGGCATTTTAATGGACCTAGAAGGCATTCTCCAACAAGTTCTGAATTTCACCGGAACCTTTGATTTCAAACTGCTCATATTCCTTTTCCTCATATGTTCTATCGGTGAGTTCAGCGTATCCGTTCCTTACCTGCTGGAGACAGTTTGGATGCTTTCTGGCTATCATCTGGGCACAGGAGAGTTCTCTTTTTACCACATAGTGGTGCTGTGGTGCGTAGCACAAGCCGCCAGACAAACCGGTGCTGCGGGACTTTACCACCTCAGCCGCTTCGGCAGTATACCGCTCATGAAACTCTACCAGAGATATTTTGAGTCGAAAGTATCCCAGAAACTAACGGAAAAGAATGCCTCTGCTCCGGTCAAGTTCATCCGGAAAATAAACTATCTTTCACCCTTTTCCGTAGCCTTCGGCAGACTATTCTGGCTACGCATACCGATAACGATGACCCTGGGGATAAAAAGGAAACATAAAGTACTCTCCGGAGGTGTACTGCTATCCAGCCTGGTCTGGGACAGCGTCTATATTTCACTGGGTCTTCTCGGCGCCACGGCTACCTTAAAGCCGCTGCAGATGGTACTGTACTCACTTATCGGGCTGACCGTGCTTTATACCATTACCTTCGCCGCACGCCAGTTGCCCCGGTTGTTCAAACGCCTATCGGCTAAAAGTAACAACGTCAGTAGTCAGTAGTCAGAATCTATTCCCTCGTCATTGCGAGGAGTAAACGACGAAGCAATCTCACGATTTTTACTAAACGATAGGCAAACACAGCAGCCAGTAGACAGTAGTCGATTCAAATTCTCAAAATTGTAATTTTTATCTTTTATTTTTGCTTTTTAATTTCTTTTCTACTGACTACTGGCTACCGACTACTGACTTCTTGATTTTACTCACTTGCACCATTGAACCCACTTATATTAAACTAATTACCATCGCAGAGAAAAAGAAGGAGTGTTGATATGCCGCAGAGAGCTTTTGCCGACAGACTGTTAGATTTAGCTGACAAACGGGGCGCAGAGATTGCCGAGCACTGGTATAAATCGGTTAGCAAAAACCCCAGGACTCCTTCATATCACAATCTCCCCCAGGAAACGGTTATCCTTCAAGCAACCTCTATTTATAAGAACCTGAAGCACCTGTATTTTGCCGATAATCCCTACCAGGAAGTCCTGCAACTTCTGGAGAAGATACGTTTTGTAGAAGAAGCCTATGCTAAGGGCATTCTCTTACCTGAGGCTGTCTATGCACTCATTATGATGAGAAGACACATCTGGCTTTTCGCTGAACTACAGGCAATGTTCATTACCTCCGGGGACATGTACCAGGCAGTTGAAAGTATAAACCGCACACTACTTGTGTTCGACTACGCAATCTACATCGTGACGCAAAAATATTATGAGATAAACAGGAAGACGCTCTTCTAGAAATCTGCGGACTGTCACAATAAGCCCCCCAAGGTGGAGAGCTATTTCTTAGCTTTCTCCTGGTATTTCTTCCTCTCGGATAGATACCAGTTGATATGCTCGTCCATCATATCTCTAATGGGCAATCCGTAAGGACACCTTTGCTCACACTCGCCGCATTTGATGCAGTTGGCTGCTTGTTCAACCCATCCGGAAAGTAAACCATCGCCAAACATCCACACCGGCGGTGTACGCTTGGCAAAACTGGGTATCACCATTATATTTGATATGGGTACGCCCTCTTTACAGGGCTGGCAGTATTCGCAGCGGTGGCAGAATGATTTGCTCAATTCCTCTCTGAGTCGCTCCATCTCACTCTGCTCAGCGGCAGTCAATTTATGCGGTCCTTCAAGCACCCGGACAATCTCCTCTATCTCCTGCACCTTCTCTATCCCGGGGATGGGCACCACATCCGGAAACTGGAAGAGATAC
>JAZDPB010000043.1:0-4829 GCA_043797985.1 Chloroflexota bacterium | reverse complement strand
GACGTGCTGTGTGAGAAGCTCCGCCACTACCCAGACTCCACACTTCGGCTTAAATACAACGTAGTGGTTGCGCCGCGAGTCGAGCGCCTGGAGCTTCCGTAATTCCGTAAGGATGGCGCCGCCGCCGATGGTCTTGTTCTTGATGCTGTAGGCGGCGAAGTTGGTAGTGACGTCCGGAGCTGCTTGAAAGGACTGCCCGGTCCGCTTCGCCGACCCTCCAACCCTATTTTTCACGTCCAGCTCGCCGCGCTTGCCTTTGTCTCTACTGTACTTTCCCATATGACCCCCTAAATAACTCCTTGTCCCACGCTGTGTTCAACCGCTGCATGAGTTCCGTACTACCACCCCGGTCAGGATGCAGAGCCAGAGACAGGTGGCGATACACCGTCAGCCGGAGCTCAGCTGGAACCTCCTGCAACAGGGCCTCAAACACATTGGCGAATGCCGCGGCATTTCCGTCCAGTACGGGCGGCGTTCTAATGAGGTCCTTGGCGAACACCCGATAACTATGGCTCTTGAGTACAACGACGGCCGCCACCTCATAGACATCCAATACCCACCAGCAACGAGTTCCCGGATCCCACCACCGTGCGAATTTCGGCAGTGTGGCCAACAGATCATCCTTTGTCGGTGGGTCATAGGGAAAAACGACCTGCCGCCACGGGGATGTGGGTTCCCGATAGACGTATGCTTGATGATCCGATCCCATCATGAATCCCCCCAAAAACTATCTATCTTCTTTTGCGCTACCTCGACCGGCTTCTTGGTTTCATCCTCCCTTCGCCAGTAGGGGATCTCTGAGGGGCAGACGAAACAACAGAAACCGTCAGCGCGAGTACACGGTGTAGTTTTGCGACCATTACCATCAAGATATAGGCAATCCCTATAATTAAACCGGTACATCAGTTCCATGCAAAGAGCGTCGAGCTTTCGATTTGCTTTATCCCATTGGTCGAGTACCTGCCCCCTTTCTTCTTTATCTTGGATATCCCATATCCTAGGCCAGGCGGCAATCAACTTACCGTTACCTGCTTTTACCCGTTCCTTTAAGGTTTGTAATTCGTTCATGCTCTCCTTATCTGATATTGAACGGTATTGCCCGCACGGTTCCAGAGGTTTTGAACGTCTTCATAAGTAGGGTTGTACAGATAATGGTCGCCATCGTAAAGCCCTGTTATTCTGTCACTCCAGGACCCTTCCTCATGGTAGAAACCCCACTTTCCTTTATAGAAATTCAAAACTGCTCTCGCGAAATAATATTCTTCAGTTTGCTTTTCCCGCTTCCATAACTCACCAAGATACCCAAGAATCACAGCAGGGCGGTCCTCCCAGACCGGGGAAGAAGCAGAGGCCGTACCCACGATAGTGCAACCTAGTAATAAAATTTCCTTTCCCCACTTTCCTGTCCCTTTCAGGCCCGCGAGTATTTTCTTGGTGTCAAATTCTTCTAGCAAACTGTATGGTTTTACCTCAACAATGATTTCATCAGCACCAAACAAGGTGAAGTCCGGGATCCACCCATTCAAATCATAGGGCTCGTATTCATGCCGCCACCCCAGGAGGTCAAACATGGCTGCCCAGCGTGCCTCAAGGCGCGAGCGAAAGCGACGATTGTGATACATAGTTGGTATCCCTTCCATTTTTTAACCCCTAAATTAGCTTTGGTAGTATAGATGTGGTTTCAAAATTAGCTACGGTAGTATAGATCACCTTTTATGTCCCTAGCTTCAAAATAGCTTTGTAGTATAGTTCTCTCTCCGTAGATTAATTTCTTACACCCTCCTGTATTACACTCTTTTTTTACACTCTTTTTTTACTGTATTACACTCAAGTCTAAGTGACTCTTAAAGGGGGGAAATCTATACTACTATGCTACCGCATAGCTACCGTAGTATAGATGAAGTGAACTGGCTATATTATGTAAAATCTTCCTCTTTCTCCTCCCCTTTCAGCTGAATTCCTTTCCATCCGGTTTTTTGTGCTCCTCGCGGGCCTTGCCTTTTGAATATGACATGTACGTTTTTGGCGTTTTTCAGTGTTCGGCCAAAACTTTCGATTCCGATCTTTGGGACATTTTGTTTATTGCAATATCCAACAAAGGCATCATAAAGGTCGTCTTTTGATATCCAGGCATCAGCGTTTATCTCACATACGTCCTCGACGAAAGCGTAGATAGGGTCAGATACTCTTTGATGCCATTCAGCAATTTCATCTGGGCTAAGCTCGTGGCTGTAGCTCTGTAGATTGAGTAATCTCTCTAATCCGCCTAAGGCCATATTGAGCAACCCACTTAATTCTTCCTTTTTGGTTAACTTTTGAAGTAATCGCTTGTCTGCTTTGGCCCCTTCGAATTTGTTAGGGAAGTTGATAAAAATCCACCGCCTCCAGAAGGCAAGAGTATCCTCATCTACCTTAGGGGGTTTATTAGTAGAAAAAATAAGACGAGCACAATTATTAAAAGAAAATCGGTCCTTGAACTTCTTTTCAGCGCCTATGGTGTCGCCGCCAGTGAGCATCTTAAATAATCCTACACGTTCCATTTTAGTTGAGGGAATATCAGCGTGTATGTTAGCTAGCTTGCCAAAAAGGTCAGCTATAGCAAAGCGGCGGCCCTCAAGGTCCTGGAGGGATATGTTGGTACAGTTGTCCTTACCCAAGAAGTATTTTAACAATTCAAGAAGTGTACTCTTGCCGTTTGCCCCATCACCCAGAAACAAGAAAGCCTTTTGAATGGAGTAATCAGAAATCAGACAATATCCGAATAGCTCCTCTATAACAGGTAAATCCTCTGGTCTTAGCACTTCTCCGAAGAATTGTCTTATTCTTGGACAATCAGCTTGGGGGTCATAAGCCACGGGAATACGGATGGTGCAGAAGAATTCGGGGATATGGGGTTTTAATTCTTTATTTCGAATATCTAATAGCCCATTCTCAAGATTAAGGACCCACTTTTCACGATTGAACAAGCTGCGGTCGCAATAGGTACTTCTTTGGATATGCCCTACCACCTCGTTGATTTTATATTTGGTTAGTAATTCGCTATCCGGAACTCGACGCTGGCATTCTCTTTCGATGAACTCTGGCCCCCGAGACTTCCAGACTCCATTCCAATAAATCAGAATTTCATGAGTATCCACCAAGGCTGCAAAGTGATACTCCTTCAGCAGGTCACTAACGAGCAGCACTAAATCAAGTTTTATAGGCTTACCGTCTTTGTCTTCCCAGATGTAGCCCCGGTGCCTTACTGAGGGCTCTATTTCTACTGCTTTAGCTAAGGCGAGAAGCTCAGCAATGTTATGGCCGGCAGCCAGGAAATCATCCGCGCCCTGCTTACTGCCATCTGATTTTGCCGGAAGGTTGACGATTTTGACCTTGCTTCCCTTCCGCCCCAAGTGTTCCGCTAGCCTGTCCTGCGCCTGGTGCACTTGAGGGATAGTAGCATAGTCAGAGTCATAAACCACATAGCTCTCACGTTCCTTTAAGGTGATGTAGTCGAAATCGGCGAGTATGGTGGTGCCACCCAGGGGATTTCTACCCTTAAACCCCCAAACTCCATTCAATCCCACTACGCAAGCTCCCTGACTGGCCAGAGAATCAGCCTTCTTCACTCCCTCAACAAAGAAGATGGGGATTTTGGGGTCTCCCAACAATAGTCGGCACCGTAGTGGGATATCAAGGCGTATAGAGGACCCAGGTTGGTTCTCGTACTTGGTAACCTTATCCCTGAGAAGGCGGGGATGGTCGGGACGGTATTGATAACCTGTTATTTGCCCATTGACTCCCCATAGGGGGATGATGATACCAGGGATATGCCGCTGAGAAGGATTAAATCCCAAATCTGCCAGACGTTTTCTACCGAGCGTACTCTCATATTGGCGCTCTTTGATGAGGTCAATACTTATAGCACTGTCATTGTGAAGTTGTTCAAAGTGGGTGGAGAGCAAAGTTGGTACTTCTTTAGAGAAGACTTCTGCCATGTGAGGCTCTCCTTAGAAATCCAGGTCCAGTTCCTTTTTATTTGACTCTTTCTTCTCCTCCTTGTCTGGCACAGGCTCTTTTGCCACCGTGATTGTTGCCGGCGACGGCGTGGTCGAGGTAGCCGGTGTGGGTGGTAGAGTAGCAGCCTGGGCCAGTACTCTTTGCTTCTCCTCCTCGGTGTAGACTGGTTGGCCCTCTGGGGTAAAGGCTATAGGTTCATCCTCTGGCCTGCCCTCGGGCAAAGGTATCGGCGCGCCGAGCAGTCTGTTAGACTCTGCTTTTAATTCTTTAGCTTTCGCCTCATCGGTGATAAGCTCAACAATTCTAGGGTGAAGAGCAAAAGCGCTACCGTACTTAGTAGTCTTCTCTTGGGTTTTGATATTGACGATTGCTCGGTAATATTCACCTCGGAGGGCCTTATTTAATTTAAGCTGGGTCAGAAGCTGGCGAATAGGCAAGGCGCTAATTCCGTGAGCCCTGATTAAACAAGGCATGTAGTTGTTAAAGGTGATGCCGAGGATTGTGTAGTTCAGGCAACACATCTTTCGCCTCTCTCCAGCATCAGCCGTCCACGGGGCATCCAGTCGATAAGAGCACTGGCTACAGTCATCCTTATTCATGCTGATATTGTTTTTGGCATCCAGGCTAGCGCATACCGGCCCGGCGTCCGATATCTCTTCGCCCCATCTGGCTCGCCCTGAGAGGATGTCTACAACAACAATGTTCAGTTCGCTGGCTATTTCATCGTCGCTGCTATTGTAGAAGTTCCCAGGTTGCGCTCCCTGCTGCTTGGCCCAGTCACCACCTACTTTTTGGACAACGCGCCATTCCGGGATAGCTAAATCCTCTGG
>JAZDPB010000021.1:0-3694 GCA_043797985.1 Chloroflexota bacterium | reverse complement strand
TGGTGAAAGAGTAGCCCAGCGAAAGTGATAAATTTCTGCTGACCACGTATCCGACGAAGCTCCGTATTATGGATTTAAACTCCGCTATACCATCTATGATGAGCAAGTTCAGATAGATTGGTGATACTTGCCGATGCCTTCTTCCTGAATGGCTTGACCCTATCTCCTTTATCCCCTTTCCCTACTAGGGAAAGGGGAAGTAATTTTAAAGAAGGGAGCTTTAGCCCCCTTCTTTTTATCTATTTTCCCCCTCGCCTTTTAGGAGAGGGGGATTAAGGGGGTGAGGTAGAGACATCAAACAGACTTGAGAGATTGATTAATAATTGTGTCACTAATTATATGAACCAGTACCTCGGCTTAATTTTGTGCTGGGTTTGTAGTATAATTAAACCAATTCATAAAGTTTAATAATCTATTCCCTTGTCTCCTTCCCCAGTTAAGGTATACGTATTCCTTGTATAAAGGGGAGTGAAGGCAAGAGAGGGGCTAAGCCCCTCTCTAAAGTCTCTTCCCTCTCCCATTCGCAAGGGGAGAGGGATAAAGGGTGAGGGGTTGATAAGTAATCTCAAGATAATAGGATTTTACTAGACCGATTTGATGAAGCAAAAAAGAGTAGTTGTCACCGGCGGGGCTGGGTTTATCGGTTCACATCTGGCTGAGGAATTGTCCAGACAGGGCTACTATGTTGTTATCCTTGATAATCTTTCTACCGGTAAGAAGGAAAATATTAAATTACTATTGAAGCAGGAAAATGTGGAGTTTCACCAGGGCAGTGTTACCGATTGTCCTCTGCTACAGAAGCTTTTTCGTGACGTCGATTATGTTTTTCACCTGGCAGCTATCCCCAGCGTGACCAGAAGCATAGAGGACCCCTTGGCTTCGTATGAGACGAACGTAACTGGGACGCTGAATGTGCTTTTAGCCGCCCGAGATAACGGCGTCAAGAAACTGATTTATGCCTCGTCTTCCTCAGTCTACGGTGATACCCCGACCCTTCCCAAAAGAGAGGACATGCTACCAAACCCTCAATCCCCCTATGCTGTGACCAAGCTTGCCAGCGAATATTATTGCCGTGTTTTTCACCAGGTCTATGAGCTTCCTACCATTTGCTTGAGATATTTTAATGTGTATGGTCCCCGACAGGACCCCAATTCTCAGTATGCGGCGGTCATTCCCAGATTCATTGACACGATTTCTAGAGGAAGTCCGCCCGTTATTTTTGGTGATGGTGAGCAGACGAGGGACTTCACCTTCGTCAAGGATGTTGTCGCGGCGAATATACTGGCGGCCGAAAGCGAGCTTACCGGCATCTTTAATATCGGGAATGGTGAGTCTATCTCGGTAAATCAACTAACCGGGCTTATTATCAAGCTCATGGGCAGTACATTAGAGCCGATTCATGAAGCCCCAAGGCTGGGAGACATAAAACACAGCCTGGCAGATATTTCTCGCGCCAGGGCTTTTGGCTTTGAGCCAAAGTTCAGCTTGGAAGCTGGAATTAGAGAAACGAAGGAGAGTCTTAAGCGTGAAGCATAATCTAGATAAAGCAACGGTCTGCGTCTTTGGTTTAGGGTATGTGGGGCTTCCCCTGGCAGAGGCGTTTGCCAAAACAATGAAAGTGGTCGGTTTTGATATCGATAAGAAGAAGATTGAGAAGCTGCGCCGGACAAATGGTGCTCAAAACCTCGTCGTTACTACCGACCCGGAGAAGATAAGGGAGGCAGACTTCATCCTTATTTGTGTTCCCACTCCAGTGACGATGTCCAAAGAGCCTGACCTTTCCTATGTTGAAAATTCTGCCCAGACGGTCGGGCGCCATCTGAAAAAAGGAGCCACCGTCATTCTGGAATCCAGCGTCTACCCCGGTGTTACTGAGGATGTGATGAAACCTGTTCTGGAGAAAGAATCAGGGTTCGCCTGCGGTAAAGACTTTAAGATTGGCTACTCCCCGGAAAGGATAAACCCCGGGGATAAGGAACATGCGATAGATAAGATTACCAAGGTGGTTGCCGGTATGGATAAAGAGACCACCGACCTTATTGCTGAACTCTACGGGAAAGCAGCTCCTAACGTTTTTAAAGCGAAGGATATAAAGACTGCTGAAACGGCTAAAATCATTGAAAATATCCAGCGGGACCTTAACATAGCGTTGATGAACGAACTGTCTATCATCTTTGAAAAAATGGGTCTGAATACCAAGGATGTCCTCGATGCCGCCGCAACCAAATGGAACTTCCATCGGTATTCACCGGGGCTTGTGGGGGGGCATTGCATACCGGTCGACCCCTATTATCTCGTTCACAAAGCTCAGGAACTTGATTACCATCCACAGGTGATTCTAGCCGGGAGAGCCATAAATGATTCCATGCCTAAACATGTGGCTGAGATGACAATAAAAGCCTTAAATAATGTGGACAAAGTAATCAAGGGTTCTAAAGTATTGATTCTGGGTCTAACTTATAAGGAAAATGTTCCCGATATCAGGGAGAGCCCATCAAAAGGAATAATCAAGGAACTGAAGGAATTTGGCGTCAAAATATATGGGTATGACCCCTTGCTGGATAACATTGAAGATGAATTTGCGGTTGAGGCGATAAAAGGCATCCGAGAAATTCCGATGGTCGATGCTATTATTTTGGCTGTCGCCCATGATGAATTTCGCAAGATGAAACTAAGACAATTGAGGGCAGTTATGAATAGTAAGCCAGTCTTAATAGATGTAAGGCAAATCTTCGACCGCAGGGAAGCGGAGGAAGAGGGATTCTACTATCGGACGCTATAAAACCTTAGGAGAGTCAAGATGAAGAGAGCGCTTATTACGGGTATTACTGGTCAGGATGGTTCCTATCTGGCAGAATTGTTACTATCCAAAGAATATGAGGTTCATGGCCTCATTCGGCGAGCAAGCACTTTCAATACATCAAGGATAGACCATCTATATGTGGACCCGCATCAGGCGGGTGCACGCCTATTTCTCCACTACGGGGACCTTGCCGATGGAAGTCAGTTAACCAATTTGATTTATGATATTAAACCGGACGAAATCTACCATCTGGGAGCTCAGAGCCATGTCAGAGTTAGCTTTGATATGCCCGAATATACTGCTGATATTACTGGTCTGGGCACTACCAGAATTCTGGAAGCCGTAAGGAGAAGCGGGGTAAAAGCCAGGTTTTACCAGGCTTCCAGTAGCGAGTTGTTCGGTGCAGCACCGCCGCCGCAAAATGAGGGGACTGCGTTTCGGCCGAAAAGCCCTTATGCTGCAGCTAAAATCTATGCCTACTGGATGGCAGTGAACTACCGTGAGGGATACGGTCTCTTCGCCACTAACGGCATATTATTCAATCACGAGTCACCACGGAGAGGGCAAACCTTTGTCACCAGGAAGATAACACGAGCCATAGCTGAAATGCTAACTGGTAAGCAACAATATCTCTATCTTGGAAATTTGAAAGCCAAGCGAGACTGGGGCTATGCTCCTGAGTATGTCGAAGCTATGTGGCGTATGTTACAGCAGGAAAAACCGAATGACTATGTAATTGGCACCGGTGAATCTCACTCAGTGGAGGAGTTTTTGAAGGAATCTTTCGACTACGCTGGCTTGGACTTAAAAGAGCGTGTCAAGATAGACCAGAGGTATTTCCGGCCGACAGAAGTAGAAGTGCTTATCGCTGATGCCACGAAAGCGAAGAAA
>JAZDPB010000046.1:0-4091 GCA_043797985.1 Chloroflexota bacterium | reverse complement strand
TTCTCCAGCAAGAAAGCCCCGGCTTGAATTTGAGCCACATCCAACATGTCCGAGAGGCGCGCCTCCAAGGCTTCGGCACCACGGATAACGCTGCTAATGAGCCTATCCTGAGGACTTCCCGCCTCTGGGTGAAATTGTTCGGCTAACAATCGGGCGGACGCGAGGACAGGCGTAAGGGCAGTTCGAAGTTCATGGGCTAATAGTGCGATGAACTGTACTCGCTCCCTGTCCTGCGCTTCCAGGGTCTGTCGTCTCAGACTCTCTTCTTGGAGCTGCTTTTTCATCTCCGCAATCAGCCCCTCTAGCTGCTTCAATCGCTGTTCCTGTTCCGTTTGTTTTCCCTGTTCCATTTACTTCTTTTGAATCCAACTTACATATCTCTAGTTAGCCTTGATGTCATAAGTCAGGGCGCAGTGGTGAGGACCTCTCTGGAGACGAGTTTCTTCTCTTGTAAGACATCAGTGACTCTCTTATTGTTCGCCTGAGCTGTTTCTTGAGCTTGAGCAAGCTGCTCAGAAGTTATGAAACCCCCTCCGTCAAGGCTTGCCCTAGTCGGTCTTGGAATGTTGCAGCTCTCTTAGTAACCATATTATCAACCCCCCTTTTTTCACAACCACCACCTTTTCCGAATCATTTACCATGTGGCGAATTGCTTCTCTCTAAACTCCTCTGGTACCATACTCACTTTCCTCTAGCTACTCTGGGTGGCTCTGACCTCGATGATAGATTTTCTGTGATAAGGTGCTTACCTTGCTCACCCCTCTCTTCACCAACGCCGCCTTCTCGTAATATTCTGTTCATCTCACGCACAACGCCCAGTAGCTCCTGCGAGGCGCTCGCTATCCCTTTTACCGCGTCCGTATGCCTGGCAAGCTGCTCAGCGCACTCGCTCATGGCTGCCGCAAACTGCTCTAGAGCCTTGCTGTTTACCTGCAAGGCATCTTCCTGCCTCCGCAAGAGCCCTTCGTTTTGCTCCAGTATTGGGGCCAACAGCACACGCAGCAAGCGCTGCCTTAATTTGATAAGGGGGTTCATAATTTGCCCCTCCTTATATATGGCATACCTGATGAGTTCATTGACCTCCCTGGATATGCCCCAGAGCTCTGAGCTGGCTGAGCGCCGGCGACTGCGGAAATAACCCTTGTTTGCACTTTACGCTGCTCCATCTCTTGCCCTCATATACAATGGTCGGCGTTAATTTTACATACCGCTCTCCATTCGCTAATCTCGAGCTAGTGCCCTGATTTCCTCAATGATGCTCTCTCGCCCCTCTGTCACCCACTCAAAAATCGCCTCAACTAACGGCGGAAAGAATAGGCCCACCTCCTTCTGTCGCTCCTGGACCTGTATACGCAATTCGCTATCAACGCTCTGACTGAAAAGAAAGTCGCACAGCAAAGCAGCCGTCGAAATCAGAATTTGCCTTGCCTCGTTCTCGACACATCCCCTCGCAACAATTCCCTCCACCATCTCTTTGGTCGCCTTTTGCAGGTTGACTTTCGTTTCCCCCTTTAGTCGGCTCATCTCCCCCCCTGCGATTCTTTCGGTGTACGTTTCCGATCACGGAAAACATCCGTAGTATTCGCTTTGGCCGCGGCATGACTTTCCACGCTTGTTCGCATTCGTCTGAGTCCTCTTACTTCTGTCACTGGCAGTAATCGCAATTCCTTAGTCATGTTTTCTATAGAGCTGATAGCCTCGATGGTCAGCTCCGCTAGTCTACGCCGTCCGCGTGCTTCGACCACCATGATTATGTCGGGCGGCCCTTCTAGGACATCCACCATTGCCACGCCGGGCCTGCATCGGAGCGTCCGCGCTACCTCAGCGAGTTCTTCTTGCACGACGTCCAGAAGGACGTATACTCTGACACTCATTGTCACTTATTCACTCACCGCTTTTCACGCTCTTTCGGTCTTCGCTGCTTACCTACGCCGAGATATTCTCAGCCGACCCTATCCAGCGTAACGCGACAATTTCGGTACAAGTTTGCGTTATCGTTTGTACCCATTCTTCGAACTCCCAGCTAGAAGCTCACAGACTTGATACGACTGCGACAATTTCTCATCCGCGTTGAGCAACCTGGATGACCCCTGCACAAGACCTCTCAACGCAGTGTCGTGGTCACCGGGCATCGCATCCAGCGATTCCGCTGACGCAATTATGTTTACGAAGCAGGTTCGCAGCTCATCTATCGCCGCAAGCGGAGCCTTTGTCTGTGGTTTCCACTGATACATTTTTCTGCTATTCGTATTCGCCAAATGGCAAAGTCTGAGGAAAAAAAAATTTGTCTCTACCCCTTCCGCCAATGCTTGTTGGTAGTCCAACGCATCAGCTACAGCAAAGCTTGCGCTTCTAAATGTCTCGATAAGTGCCCCTCTCAAGGGTGCTTCGGCTTCAATCAAAATCCTAGCTGCCATCGTTTCCGTCCCGACCGAATATTGTGTTTGGGGACAGGTCCTTCATCCATTCACTAGCTGTCGTCTTGTGCTCTTCTACCATCTCTTTGAACTTCTTGTAAGACGCCTCAATAGTCTGCTCCGGAGGCTTGGTTACCCTGGCCAACTCCCATCGCTCCTCATTCGACATATTGATGAGCCCCAGTTTGACTTCAGCGTGTAAGCGGCGGGACTGAGCCTCATCACCATTTAACTCAGCCATCGAAGCCGCCAGCGCCTGTAACAGGTGATACTTGATAACACTTGGGTCTGTTCTTTTATTCATCCATGACACCTCTCTACGCCGTTGCCACATTCGGAGTAAAATCTAGCCTCTCTTACTACCACCTTTGACCTCCACTCACCTTTGCTTATTCCAGAAGTTCACTAGTTCTCGGAGCACGCCATTGTAGCTCTGACCAGCATGTCTGATTGAATCCAGCATTGCCTTCGTTTCCGTCGATATGCTCAGGCTCACTCGCTTCTTATTTTTCCCCTCCATAGTAATCAGATCCTCCGTCCACCAATAAATGAGTTAGATTGGGGCGTCTGTGGCATCTCCACTATTAAGATAGTAGGCATCTCTATACACCTGAATACATAGCCATACTTTATTCATAGCACTAAATAATGTTTTAGTCAAGTATTGTTAGGTCTGGTTCCCGATTTGTCGAATCTGGAGACGATATTTCCTACCCTCGCCCTACTTCTGAGCTACGATGCTCATAGGAGAATCCAAAACTAAAACATTATTTTGATGGTTCACCGCTGCTGCGATGGTGCCTTTGGGATAGGATAAGAAGGACTTAATTCAAAGGAGGAAATTGTGGACAGCAAACTGAAAGCGTTTATACGCTATCTTGAGGTTGAAAAGGGCTACTCTCCAGGTACCATCGAGGCTTATCGACTTGATATAAGGAAAGGGCTGATCCCTTTTCTGCATGGGGAGGGTAAACTTGAAGTGGGAGAAATTACCAAAGCTGACATTCGCGACTATCTGGATTATGTAGCCACTAGCAAGAATAACTCGAATGTCACCAGGGCGCGGAAACTGGCAGCGATAAAATCCTTTTTCAACTACCTGGTAGAAAGTGAGGGATTAAAACTAAACCCAGCAGTCTCAATAAAGAGCCCGAGGATACCAGAGAAAGAGCCAGTGTATCTCGCTGAGGAAGAGTGCATTTGCCTCCTAGCGACAATAGCTCGAAAAGCCAAGCCACGAGTTCGTGAACGGGACATGGCAATGGTTGTGCTCTTCCTTCATACTGGAGTAAGGGTATCTGAGCTAACAAATCTGGAATCGCCTAATGTTGACCTTGAGAGGAGCCAAATAAAGATAACCAGGAAAGGGAATAAAGAGCAGTATCTCCATCTGAACGGTGAGACAGTGAGCACAC
Source organism: Chloroflexota bacterium (assembly GCA_043797985.1). Lineage (GTDB taxonomy): Bacteria > Chloroflexota > Dehalococcoidia > Dehalococcoidales > UBA2162 > JAZDPB01. Next base: position 259 of record JAZDPB010000046.1, on the reverse strand, counting down.
TGGCAAGGTATCTAGCCAAGCGCCCGCAGGCTCAAAATGGCAGATTCTTTGTGGGAACCAATGGGGACAATCTGAACCGTAGCTATGTTTATGGGTTAATACGAAGCTACCTGAAATTGGCCGACATCGAGAAGGGTAAGCGAGGTCCTCATATCTTGAGGCATACCTTCTGCACCAGGCTACATCAGAAGGGGGTGTCACCCTTTACCATAAGAGACCTAGCCGGTCATAAAAGTCTTAATACAACCATGAGGTATAT
>JAZDPB010000009.1:0-5140 GCA_043797985.1 Chloroflexota bacterium | reverse complement strand
TGCTGGCTGTTCACGACTGGATGTGTTCTTTATGATTGGATTACCGAAACAGACCACGAAATCGGTAATGGACACCATTGATTACTGCGATTACTTGCTCAAGAAATTTAAGGGGGACAAACGACTCTACCCGTTTATCGCACCGATATCGCCCTTCCTCGACCCTGGCTGTCTCGGTTTTGAGTACCCGGAACGCTACGGCTACCATGTCCTGTTTCGAACGTTGGCTGAGCACCGGCAAGCCCTGGTGTCACCAGGCTGGAAGTATTCCATGAATTATGAGACAGAATGGATGACACGCCAGCAGATTATGGAGGCAGCTTATGAAGCCATATTGCGTCTTAACCGCGTAAAAGCAAAATACGGGACTATCTCCAAGAAGATGGCTGAGATTGGCGAGCAGCGTATCGTGGATGCCCGCAATATGGCGCACCGCATCGACGAGCTACTGGCTAAGGGTAATCTTGAAGAGGAGCTACCACGCTTGAAAGCCGAGGTAGACAGGCTAAACAACTTTCCCGTGAGCGAGAAAATTGAGTTAGAGCTACCGGTCGGGTTGCTCAAGCTAAATTTCTGGCGTCCCCTCTGGTCCTGGCTGACTGGGCGATGAAAGTTTTAACGGGTATGGTTCTGAGTAATTGCAGGATATTAAGGAGAGAACAAAATGGGAAATGGAAGGTCGAGCAACTCCGGATGCTTCGGATGTGCATTACCATTTCCACTAGGGACCATTCTACACTTATTAAACTACCGGCCTAAACCGATAAGAAAATACTCAAAAAGAATAAGAAAACACTCAACGAGAAAAAGAGGAACAGTCCTAATAGAATCAAGAGGTAACATACTGCTAGTCATGGATAAAGGACACCACAAGTGGTCTCTACCCGGAGGGGGTGTAGAAAAAGGTGAAAAGTCATTCCAAGCTGCTTTCAGAGAAATACGTGAGGAAGTAGGGCTTAAGGTTCAAAAACTTCACTGGCTTGGGCATCTTAAGGGAACAACCAGTATTCACAGTATCTACTTTACAACCTTTCCCATAGGAACAGTGCACCTCCAAACTAAGGAACTTAAGAAGTATCTATGGTGGGACAGAAGAAGTAAGATAAAAGCCTACGGACATGTCTGGGCAGCCCTCAAATTGGCAAAACAAAAAGGATACATCAACTAATTAGGAGGATAAGTAAGAAGCTTCCCCTCCTTCGACTCTCTTTCACGACAACTACCGCTTGCGCTTCCAAATCGTGCCCTTCGGGGTATCCTCAAGGGCTATGCCGGCTTCGTCAAGTTTAGTCCGAATTTCGTCAGCCAGTTGCCATTGCTTGGCTTGCCTTAGTCGCTCTCGCGTAGAAATCAGGAGCTTGATAAACGGCTCGGCATCGGTAAATTGCTTCTCTGGCGGTTTAAGGGTCAAACCCAACAGCCCGGCCAGTTCGGCGAGTGTTTGTTGCCCATGAATAACAGTATAACCCTCGTCACTGAATCGGTTAATATCTCGGGCTAAATCAAATAAGACAGCCACTGCTTGAGCGGTGTTAAAATCGTCATCCATAGCCTCGATGAATCTTTGTCGGTAAGACCCGACATCTATTTTCTCGTCAGCCTTCCCTGTTCTGCCTTCGGCGTTAGCTACCTGACGCAGCCGGTCAGCGCCCTTCTCCGCTGCCTCCAGCGCTTCCTCAGAGTAGGCCAGCGGACCACGGTAATGAGAGCTAAGGATGAAGATGCGGAGGGCATCGGCACTGTATTTACTCAGGGTTTCCTTTATCGTTACCAGGTTGCCCAACGATTTACTCATCTTTTCTTCGCCAAGCTGCAACAGCCCATTATGGAGCCAGTATTTCACAAAGGGCTTAATGCCGGTAAAGCTTTCCGACTGCGCTATCTCATTCTCATGATGGGGAAAAATCAAGTCCTGTCCGCCACCATGAATATCAAGAGTATTGCCCAGATATTTGAGAGACATAGCACTGCACTCGATATGCCAACCGGGCCTCCCCGGCCCCCAGGGACTCTCCCAGGATGGCTCGCCGGGCTTGGTTGCTTTCCAGAGGACGAAATCCATCGGATGCTCCTTCTCCTCTCCAGCCTCAATGCGAATTCCAGCCTCCATAGACTCCAGAGTGCGATGTGATAGTTTCCCATAATCAGGGACGTTCCTCACCCGGAAATAGACGCTCCCACCTGCCGGGTAGGCATATCCCTTATCTACCAGACCCTTTATTATCTCAAGAATCTTGGGTATCTCTTCGGTAGCCCGGGGATTAATATCAGCCCGACCGATATTCAGGGCAGCCATATCCTCAAAAAAGCCATTAGTATATTTTTCCGCCAGTTCTTTGGGGGAGATGCCGAGCGTATTTGCCCGGTTGATAATCTTGTCATCGATATCGGTGACGTTCTGAACATACTTCACCTTATAGCCGCGAAACCGCAGATAGCGCCGGATAACATCGAAGATGACATAGCTCATAGCGTGACCGATGTGACAATCGCTGTAGGGGGTAACCCCGCAGACATACATCTTTACTTCTTCGCCCTGGGGTAAAAACTCCTCTTTTTGTCCCGAAAGGCTATTAAATACTTTCATGCTTTCATTTCCTTCCGTTTTATTTCACTCTCTTAAAACTAATCGAGTTTTTCCAGCAAGGCTACCGCCCAGACAGCTATGCCTTCACCCCGACCAATAAAGCCCAGTTGCTCCGAAGTCTTAGCCTTGACACTCACCTGCTCGGTAGTGATACCCAGCGTCTGGCTTAATTGCTGTCGTATCCGCTCGATAAAATCTCTAAGTCGGGGTTGCTCAGCGACAATGGTAGCATCAACATTATTTATCACCCAACCATTTTCTTCAAGTTCGTCATTTACTTTCTTCAGTAGCACCAGGCTGGAAATGTCTTTATATTCTGGCTCACCGGGCGGGAAATGACTGCCGATATCCCCCAGAGCGGCGGCACCAAGTAGGGCATCAATAATAGCGTGGGTTAAGACATCAGCATCACTCCAACCACTAAGTCCTTTATCAAAGGGTATCTCTACTCCACCCAGCACTAGCTTGCGCCCTGCTGTCAGAGGATGGACATCATAGCCGATACCAACTCGCATTTTACTTTCCATGTTTATGCCACAAAAACTCAGCTAAAGCCAGGTCATCAGGGGTAGTTACTTTTATATTAGCATAAGAGCCCATATAGATTTTAACCCGGCAATCTAACTGTTCCACCAGAGCCGCATCATCAGTCACTTCGTTTTTCGCTTGACGATAGGCTTCGCTAATGATATCAAATCGGAACACCTGTGGTGTCTGCACTGCCCACAGGTTATGACGGGGTGGCGTTCCCTGGACAAACCAGTCGTCCCCAGCCACCTTAATCGTATCGGTAACGGGGACGGCAGCTACTGCGGCACCCGTTTCTATCGCTGCTTCCAGCCCACGCTCAATCAAGTCCGCAGTCACCAGTGGCCGTGCTCCGTCATGGATTATTACCCAGTCACAATGCTTGAGTCGGCTCAGTCCGGCGACTACCGAGTCCTGGCGCCGACTGCCCCCGGCACAAATATCAGTGACCTTCGACCACTCGTGCTCAGTCACCAATCGCCTTCCCGCTTTAAGGTTTTGCTTGCTAAGCACAACAACAATCTGGTGAATAGAGTCGCAGCCTTGAAAGACATCAACCACTCTAGCTAAAACGGGCTCTCCGCCGAGCAGGGCGAAAATCTTATCTACCCCGCCCATCCGCTGGCTTGAGCCAGCAGCCACGATGACCGCTCCTACCTTTTGCTGGTTATTCCTCTTCATTTTCAGATTAAACTGAGTTTACACATATTCGCCTTAGATTTCAAATGTGGTAAAATTGGGTGAAGTAACCCCACCCCCTTAAAAAGCGGGTGTTTAGTTGTCATTGCTTCGCTTCGCTCGCAATGACACAGAAGAGAAGGAAATAGGCTTCTAAAAAGCAAAGTAATTTTACCCCCGGGATAGGGGGAGAAAAGAGAGGGAATTGTGAAAAAATTTTGGTTACTGGTTACGGGTATATTATTAGTCGCTTACTTGGTGGCTGGATGTGCTGGCGAAGTCAAGACCTATACCGATGCGGGGCAAGCAATAAGCATAAACTCTAATCAGGAATTTGCTATTGCTCTCGACTCTAATCCGACCACCGGATATAGCTGGCAGGAAAGCCATGATGAGGCCATGCTCAAGCTGGTGAAAAAGACTTACGAGCAGGGTGAGCAGGCAAAGAAGGGACTAGTCGGCGCTGGTGGCATTGACTATTTCCGCTTTCAAGCGTTGAAGGCGGGTGAAACCAAGATAACCCTGATTTATAAGCGGCCATGGGAAACAGATTCTATCGACCTGAAGGTATTCACGGTCACGATTAGGTGAAGTTGATAGCAAATAACGGGATAATCTATGACTTAAGCCCCCTAAAAAGATGAAAAACTTAAGAAAATACGGGAATGAGCCTTTTAATATTGCTGTCATTCATGGTGGGCCAGGAGCACCGGGAGAAATGGCACCAGTGGCGCGAGAACTTTCATCGGCTTGGGGTGTTCTTGAGCCGCTTCAAACAGCCACAACCCTCGAAGGGCAGGTCGAAGAACTGAAGACCGTGTTAGAAGAGAACGGGACTCTTCCAGTCATATTGATTGGTTTCTCATGGGGTGCAACGCTAAGTTTTATTCTTACCGCCCGCTATCCCTCACTCGTAAGAAAACTCATACTCATCAGCAGTGGAGCCTACGAAGAAAAATACGCCGAAAACATCATGGGGATTCGATTAAATCGGCTTAGCGAGGAGGAGCGGATTGAAGTCTTTTCGCTGATGGAAACTTTGAATGACCCTGCCATTAAAGACAAAAACACGCCTATGGCACGCTTTGGAAAGTTGATGGCCAAGGCCGACTCCTATGACCCCTTGCCCCATGAGAGCGAGTTACTGGAATACCAATATGATATCTGCCAAAGGGTATGGGAGCAGGCAAGTGGGCTAAGAAGCAGTGGGAAGTTGTTGAAGCTCGGCAGGCGAATCCAGTGCCCGGTAGTCGCTATTCATGGAGACTATGACCCTCACCTTTCCGAAGGTGTCGAGGTACCTCTTACTGGCATTCTAAAGGACTTTCGATTCATCCTCTTAGAAAA
>JAZDPB010000039.1:0-5469 GCA_043797985.1 Chloroflexota bacterium | reverse complement strand
TTGTAGCCTGCACCTGCGACCATATACCATAGTCCCGCGCCCCCAGAGTCTTGGTTAAAAAAGACAAGAGGATAATGTCACTCAAGGATACCAGCAAAGTCATGATGCTTATTGACAGTACTTCTTTAGAAAATCTTTTGTAGGAGTCAACCATTGTTGCCATTAGTTCATAGTCTATATAACTTCTGGTACTCTTGCAACAGCTGAACGTCGTTATCCTTCCTTCGAGATAGAAAGACCGATTCTTATGATAAACCCGGCATATGCGGGTCTTATGCTGGTTGTCTTTGTTTCCCTAGGATTGGTGCTATTTAGACGTGTTAAAAGTAGAGCGGTTAGACCGGGGGAGATGGTCATCGCCCTGCTGGCATCAATGGGAGAATACTATCAGCCTACCTCGGTGGGTTCATGACCATTAGCAAGGCAACCAGCATCGCCATTGCCCCTCACAGCACTCTCCGAGAGTACCTTAAAGCCGCCATTTCTTCACTACCCTCGGTTACTGAGCCTTTTGGTGAGCTAACCAAACTGGCTGAGGATGTTCTCTATTCTGCCCATAAACTTGGCGAGGATATGGTATCCAGAGCGGAACAGCTTGCTCGAGTTATCAAAAAGGAGCTAAGTGGTGGGGATACGTAAATTTCTGGTTATACTTACCATAGCCTTGATCATCATATCGAGCATAGTAGTATGGTTCTATCCATCGAACGAAGACTTCCGAACCGATAATCCATTCTGGAATGGCACCGGGAATTTGAGCTCAATTATCCCGGTCTCGCCACTACGATCCCTGTCTGAGCTTCCCACATTACCTCCGGGTTCAACACTTATCCTCATTCCCTACCTCGGTTTCACCTCCTCTGAACTCGAGGTACTAAACGGCTTTATCACTGAGGGTGGAACCTTAATTCTGGCCGACGATTATGGCCATGGCAACCAAATCTTGGAATATCTCGGACTCAAGGCACGATTTTCGGGGCAGACACTCCTTGACCCGTTCTTTAACTATAAAAACAAGATGTTCTCGCGGATTTCTCACTTTGTGCCTAGCGCGGTGACCAGCGATATCAATAGCCTGGTCTTTAACCATGGGACTTCTCTCATCGACATTGGAACTGCTGACGCCCTTGCCCTCTCGTCGTCATTCAGTTTCCTTGATTTAAATGGCAACGAGGAAAGGGACGAAGGCGAGCCTATTGGTCCGCTCCCCGTAATAGCCCAATACAATCTGGGCAGCGGTAGGATAATACTCACCTCTGACCCTAGCATATTCATCAACAGCATGCAGACTATGGAGGGTAATTACACCTTCATTCAAAATATTGGCGCTATCACCGCATCTGAGCTTCTCATCGATCAGTCGCATCTGCCAGGATCGGACCTGCGCAATGTCAAGAATCTGCTGGCTGATGTCCGTAACCGTCTCATTACCCCGGTAGGAACTGTATGTCTGGTGATAGTGACGGTGGTCGCGACACTCGTGCCTATATGGCACAAAGGGAAGAGAGAAGGCGATTCGGATTAACTCTTCCCCTATCTAGACTGTAGATTGCTAAATTCTCTTAAAAGGAGGCGAGATTGGATACAGAGTCGGAAAAGAGGCATGAAATACTGGGCAATATTACTATTGAAGTATCTAAGGCAGTAATCGGCAAGGCTGATATAAAGGAGCTCCTTTTGGTAGCCCTTTTGAGTCAGGGACATATTCTCATTGAGGGCCTACCCGGCACGGCCAAAACCACCTTGGCTCGCACCTTTGCTCGTGTAATTGGTGGCAAGTTCAAGAGAGTGCAGGGTACTCCGGATATGCTACCCTCTGATATCCTTGGCTTCTATCTTTACCGCCCTGATGGCAGTTCCAGTTTTATGCCTGGACCTATTTTCGCTAATGTACTCCTGGCCGATGAGTTGAACCGGATTACTCCTCGCACACAGGCGGCTCTTCTTGAGGCAATGCAGGAGTACCAGGTTACCATTGAACGCGAAACTTACCCTCTAGAACAGCCGTTCATGGTCATTGCCAGTCAGATTCCCTACGGTGGCCCTGGAACATCACCCCTGAGCGAGGTCCAGTTAGACCGATTTATGTTCCGGGCATGGAGTGCCTACCCTAGTACCAACGAAGAAGACCGGATTCTGCGAGATATTGATCGAATTTCGGAGCCGGGTATCTCACCCGTAGCCACGCCTGGCGATATCATCCAGCTTCAGCAGGAGGCCAAGAAGGTATACGTTGCCGATAGCATTCGCCGGTATATCATTGACATCCTTGATAGCTTGCGCCACCATCCAGATGTGTCTCCGGGTCCCAGCACTCGAGGCAGTATCGCCCTGCTCAAAGGTGCCAGGGCACTGGCCTTTATCCAGAAAAGGGATTTTGTTATTCCTGACGATGTGAAGGGTCTACTTATTCCAGCTCTTAGCCATCGAGTCCAAATTAGCACCGAAGCCCAGATGGAGGATGTTACTCCCGAGGCTATCATCAATAAAACAGCTACTGAAGTCCCGGTACCAAATGTGGAGAGCCGTGAATAACAAATTATCAATCAGATTATTGTGCCATACATACCTGCTCTTTATTCTACTAATAGCGAGTATTTTATCAGCGCTACCTTACCGAATATTTGCCGTAATCCTCTTGCTAGTGACACTGTTTGCCACCTTTCGTACTCTGCCGCCACGGATCAACGTAGTTATCATCGGGGTAGCTATATTTCTCGTACCCCTTGTACTTGAACCATTGCTACGCTACTTAACCGGCAACACGTTGTTACCACCATCAGGGCTACCACTTACGGTGATAATAGGAAGTCTACCCATCATATATCTTCTGGATTATAACCTGAGGCAAAATGCTCAAGCTATGCCCCTCGCCCACGATACTGCTAATAAGAGACGTCCCACCATTGTTCTCAGGGCGCTATTTGGCTCGGCGCTATCCATATTCGTACTGTCGTTTATCTTGAATAACCCCTTACTGTTGTTTGCTGCTATCCCGCCTATCCTGTATTTGCTGGTCACGCTGATACGAGTTCTCCATGCCGTGCCCGAGCTTTCCCTAAGTGTCCCCGCTGTACAGAAAAGGATTATTGCCGGTACTACCGCCAACATTTCACTGTATGCTGCCAGTAGAGCATCTATAAGGCTGCACAGCGTCCTTAGCCCGGCTGACCCTTGGGTGAAAGTCACACCGCAAAGACTGACACTGAATAAGGACAAAATAACGCTAAATCTTTCCATTACTCCGCCACTGGCTGGACCATCACGACCTCAACTGCAGGCATCAGTCATAGACCCGTGGGGTTTTATCCAGGCAAGTCAGATAATTGAGGCGATAGAGCTGCAGGTAATCCCTCGGGCGAGGTATGCTGAGTGGCTGGCAATGAAGTATCTGGAGAAGGAAGGAGCAGTGGATGTCGCGTTTGGTTCCCTCCCTAAAGCCATTCTAATACCGATGAGGGGCGTAGAATACTTCGATAGCCGAACCTACCAGCCTGGTGACCCGCTGAGGAATATAGACTGGAAACATACCCTGAAACTGAATCAGCTAATAGTCAAGCAATACATCCAAACCGGTGCAGGGGCAGCTATAGTAATGGTAAACCTCTCAGTCGGTAACCGCGACGAGGCAGATAGACTAGCCTTCAATCTCATAACCACAGCACTAACCTTAGCTCAGGAGAGAATACCGTCTGCCTTGGCTGTTTATGACTACAAAGAGGTTGTACTTACCACGCCCGTGACTGACCCCAGAGAAACGCTAAAGCGGACACTATCACTGGTAAAAGATATCACCTCGGTGGAATTTGCTCAGCGATTCTTGGAGCCGCCTAATATCGGGAAGCTGGGGCGAAATATCACGCTGCTCAGACAAGCAAGGTCGCAACCTGCAAAGCAGTTGTTAAGCATTCTCGACTTTGAATACCGCGCTATTAGGGAAGCTGCCAAAAATCATCCGGCAACTCTTGCCTTGTCAGCAGCCATCAAGCAAACACGACCCCCCGCAACGATAACTATATTGTCTCAATTGAATCATGATGCCGAAGCCCTCCTGATGATTGCCGAGCAGGTATCTAGAAGAGGATTTACCACTCTACATATTGAGTCACCCAAGCATTGACTATGTAGGTATGCTGACAGTTTAGAGCTAGTGATGCGCACTTTTGGGTTTTTTGGAAGCAAGAAGGGAACAGATAAAATAAACCAAGGTTTTCATTTTCAAATGCAGCCTCTTTAGCTTAAATTTACCTGACACGTCAACATTCCATGTCATTATCCTTCTTGGGTCTGCCCCGCTTCTGATTAGTGCTAAACCATTTGCCGAGACAAATCCTGTTGCAAAATTGGTGTTTTTTTCTTAGTACATCTGCTTTATTTTTGCGATAAATTATAGTCCCACAGAAATCACAAGTTACTGGTATTAATTTATATTCGCTCTTGCACTCTGGGCTACAGAACAATTTGCTATCAAATTCCTTAGGTGTAATTTTTTTACCGCATTTATTACAAGTATATTGAGGAATATAATGTCTTGGAGTCAAATTAGTAGATTCCAATATCTGACGGATTCGTTCACGGCTCAATCCTACTAATTCCCCGATGGCTGTTTCTGTCATGCAAGGATTCTTTAACCGTAAATCATATACCTTCAAAGCATTGGGGTATTTCAGTATCTTAACCCGACCCTCTCGTAACATTCTCGGAAGCAGGGGTTTGCAAGGATATATTCTATTCATTTTCCTGTTCTCCCCATTTTCTGTTGACACCCTTATTTGGCAAGTGTAGAATGCGCTTTGGATGCGTATTCCGTGAAATAGGCCACCATAGGAGTGGCGTCGGACTAGGGTACAGTTTAACTTAGTTTACCAGCACTTTCAATTGTCTACAGGATTACTCCCAAATGATTTGACTTTTTACTCAACATATGCTTTGCTTCAAGAAATCTCAATTTTTAAGCGTGATTGAGTCATAAATGGAAGAAACTCGAAAATTTGGGGCAAGGATAAAAGAACTACGGGTACAACTCCACCTGACCCAGCGACAGTTGGCCGAAAAGGTGGGGGTCGACTTTACTTATCTGAGCAAAATTGAAACTGGAGCGTTACCGCCACCCAGCGAAAAGGTAATATTACGGCTGGCCGAAGTCCTGAACCCTGACAAAGAAGCACAAGAGTTGAGTGCGCTTATTGCCCGGCGACGGCAGTATATTGCTATGATTACTGCTGAGCGAAACCGTTCGAGCAGGGCTTCTCCATCTATTCAGTCCGAAATAGCAGAGCACGTCGTTTGGATGAAGGACAAATTGAAAAAGTTGGATGAAGAACTCGCACAAATATTGCAGCTGAGTCCACTTTGGCGAGCGCGTGAAAAACTGTTGCGAAGTGTACCAGGAGTGCCTGACCTGACCCCCAAAAACAAGTCCAGTCTTCATGTTAGACTGGCGAATAAGAAAAAGGGGGCAGTAAAATG
>JAZDPB010000035.1:0-39994 GCA_043797985.1 Chloroflexota bacterium | reverse complement strand
GGTCTTATTGCGGTGAATCTACCAGCCTAAGAAAAAGCAGGGCTACCTCGCTCAGGTGCTCTAAAGGTACTGCGTTTTTCATAGTCTTATAGGCAAGGTTCTCTTATGAAGCCCGACGGCGATAATCCAGAACACTGCCGTAAAGCCTATAATTACGGCCAGATTAGTTAAGACCGGATAGTAACTTGTTCCTTCGGTAGCATAGCGGGTAAGGTCAGTGAAGTAGGTAAGGGGAGATATCACGGAAATGCTCCTTGCCAAGGCTGGCAGCTGACTCAGGGGGATAAAAACACCGCTGATAAACATCAAGGGAAACTTTATCAAGGTGCTCAACATCTGGATGGGGGCAGGTCCACTGGCGGGTGGAAAGGAAAAGATGAGCGCCATTGTAGAAAAGCATAGGGAACCAGAGATAATACCCGCCAGCATGACCAGGGGATGGGTAACCATGGCTCCGAATGCCACGGCACTCAGAATCGGTATGATGGAGATAACGAGACCGGTTAAAGCAGAAGCGAGCATATCCCCAAAAAGGATTGTCCAGACAGCCACTGGGCAGGATACCAGTCTTTCCAGTGTTCTTGCCTGAGTCTCCTGGGGGAAGATTACTGGCGATATGGCAGAGCAGGTGAAGAAAACCGATACCGCAATAATGCCGGGCATAAGCGATTGGACCGGTATCTGTCGCCCGACGGCGAAGGAAAGAAACATAAAACCAGGCCAGAGCACGCCCATAAGGACCACTGGACCTTTGGAGTAGTAAACCTTGATGTCTTTCTTGACAATGGCGAAGGACCGTATTATCTGGTCAATAATTCCGAAACTACTTTTCACGGCTTTTCTCCTCGGTAAGTCTTACAAAAGCATCCTCAAGTGAGGGCGGACGGACATTAAGAATATTCATCTTGAGTGAATTCTCACGGCTGAAGTCAACCAAGGTGGTGACAAGGAGCGTGGTATCTTCCGTGTAGAGCCGGAAGCGGTTGTTCTCAGGCTGCTTTCCCATACCCCTTCCGGCACCGGGCATCCTGCCTGCTCCCATTCCCGGCCGCTGTCCTGGAGCCATACCCGGTTGCGTCATGGCTGCCGGTGAACCGCCAGCCATCTGGCCCTGCCTTCTGCCCTGTCCACCACCTCCCATACCACCGGGCCTACCGACTCCAGCCATTGCCTGTTGCGCCCGTAGTCGGTCCGAAGCCTCTATTTGTTGAGCTGTTTCCAGACGGTTCACCCCCGGCAACTTAGTTAATATATCAGTGTCTATGTGTTTATCAAAGCTGACATCTATCAGGTAAACACGACTGGCTGTAATACTCAGATTATCCGGCGTATCCATGGCGACAATCTTGCCGTGGTTGATGATTGCCACACGGTCGCACATCTCGGCGGCTTCATCCATGTTGTGCGTCGTAAAGAAAATTGTCTTGCCTTCCTGCTTGAAATTATGCAAAAGCGCCCGAATAAAGCGGGTACTCTGAACATCAAGGCCGCTTGTCGGCTCATCCAGGAAGAGAATCTGGGTGTCAGGGAGTAGCGCCATGCACAAAACGAGGCGTTTTCTCATGCCCATTGAGTAAGTGCTTGCCAGAGAATTCTTTCTTTCCAGAAGGCCCAGTTGCTCAAGCAGTGCGCCAGCTCTTTCCTTTGCCTTGGTTCCCGGTAAACGGTAGATCTCGGCTATCAGCATGAGATTTCCCCAGGCGGTGAGGTCAAGATAAGCGTTTGATATTTCGGGCATGACACCCGATAATTGCTTGGCACCGAAACTCCCGGCTGGATATCCCATCACTTTTGCTTCACCGTCATTCTTCTTGATGATGCCGGTAAGCATACGCGCCGTAGTTGTTTTTCCAGCACCGTTCGGGCCAAGAAACCCAAAGAACTCACCTCTTTTCACATCGAAACTGACATGGTCAACAGCGATGAGTTGTCCATAAATCTTTGTGAGTCCTTTTACTTCGACTGCTAAATCTTCAGTAACCATGTCTCCTCCTTTGTCGAGATTATCTTTTTAACAGGATATAAATTCCCGACTAGTGCCGTGGGACCAGGCGTTTGAATTCCTCAGCTAACTGGTACCCGTATTTAGACCCCGCAGCCTTTGCCCAGGCATAGATTCGCTCCTGAGGCGCCTCTCCAAAATGGGACTGGGAAGCATGGGCGCGTATCGCAGCTATTTTCAAATCGACAGTATCAGTAATATTCTCGCCGTGGTCTGGCTGGTCAGACTGGAAAAGGAAGACTTCATCGACTTTCCATGCCGGCTGGTCTCCCCGAATCATTTGATTTCCCGCTTCCACAATGGCCGCCAAGGCCGTGAAACCCACCGTTCGATGGTCTGGGTGTATCCGGTAGCGGGCCCAGGGGTCGTGGGTCATAAGTGCATGGGGCTGTAGACGTCGGATAATACGGGCTAGTTCATGCCTGAAGGGCAGCGTTTCTTCTAGTTCGCCGTCCTCATGCCTGAGGAAAGTAAGCGACTTCACCCCCAGGATATCCGCTGCATTTTGCTCTTCTTGCTCTCGAAGTAATCCCAGGCGTTCCGGTATCATTGCAGAGTCGTTGCTGCCTCTATTACCACTAGTGCAGAGGACGTAGTGAACTTCGCGCCTTTCCTTAGCCCAGCGCGCTATAGTGCCACCGCTGCTAATGTCAGCATCATCTGGGTGCGCCTGTATAATCAGAATGCGCTTTATGGCTTCTGAAAAACCTTCTTGCTGCGTAACTATAGCCTGCCGTATCTTGTCATTTGTTAACTTATTGGCTTATAAGTGTCCAGCACTTAGCACGAAATACGCAAGGCAGAATTGGCCTTTTCTGTAGCCTACATTATTCTTGCCCTTTCTTAAGCTCCGAGATACGCTCTTCCACACCTTTAGCTTCGGCTTGAAGCTGCTTCAGGTACTCCTCCAATCTGGCGGCGATTTCTTCGCGGGATACGAACCGTCGGTGGAACCCCATACCTCCATGATGCTGGTGGCATCCGCAACTACAACCATGGTGACCATGAGGCTCGTGTCCGCCGCACCCACAATCTTCTTCTTTGTACATTTGATTCCTCCTATATAAGTTCTTACTAATACACTTAATTATAAATGGGATTCTTGGGTTGTCAAGCGATAAATTAGAGAGAAATGGGATATTAAGTGCGTTTATCGGGAGGGCAATAGTCTTTATATGGTTCTTCACCTTCAGGACAGGTTTCTGGCATTTCAAGGGCTGATGATAAAAAGCTCTGAAAACGTTTAATTCCCTCCGGATTGATGTAATAATGAACATGGTAGCCGCGCCTTTCCCCCTTGACCAATCCGACTGACTTGAGTACCCTCAGGTGCTGTGAGATGGCGGACTGAGTCACACCTAACAAGCCGGCTAACGCATTAACACACAAAGCATCCGGGTCATGTTGGTGGCAAAGCAGTTTCACCAGTTTAAGCCGTGTAGGGTCGGCCAGTGTGCTGAATATCTCTGCCTGTTCAGCGGTGTTCTCTCGAATAGACTCTGTAACTTTCATTAACTAATTTAGTCTCCACTAATATAGCTAATGATACTTGGGAGCGCTTCGATATGTCAAGAACACTGGGAGCCAGCGACAAAAGCGTGAGCAATACTTATTTCTACCTAAGCCTGTTCAGATAGCTTTGTGATACCTGATGGTCTTCCTCCTAGATGTGTGACCCTATCCCCTTTATCCCCTTTCCCTAACAAGGGAAAGGGGATGTAATTTTAAAGAAGGGGGCTTAAGCCCCCTTCTTTTTATCTATTTTCCCCCTCACCTTTCAGGAGAGGCCTGCCTGCGCGTAGCCGCTTCGGCGCAGGCAGGGGGATTAAGGGGGGTGAGGTAAAGACATCAGACAGACTTAAGGGGTTGACGAATAATTATGTCCCTAATCATATGAACTAGTACACTACCTAGACAAGCTGGTCTGGATTAACTAGAATGTCGATGTATCTGATAAAAACTAAAACAGGAGGTTAAAAATGGCACAGAAACCAACCTATTTGGACGAACTTAGAAAACATGACCCGGAATTTTTTGAAGTGGTAAGTGCAGTCGTAGCCAAAACTCGAGAAGCAGGTGCGCTCGACCCAAAGACTAAGACTCTGATAACCCTTGCCCTCGATGCTGCTGGTAGTCATCCGGAAGGGGTAGTTTCTTTAGCGGCTAGAGCCAGGGCACTGGGTGCCAAAGAAAAAGAAATAATTGAGACCATACGCCTGGCTTTCCTCGTCGCTGGCATCCCTGGTCTGGTAGCCGGACTAGCGGCTTTTCGGGAATAAGGCAATAGATTTTTCCTGAAGGAGGTAATACCATGCCCTACAAAGTGAAAGTCACTGTACACGACGTAACTAAAAATAAGTGTCCCCAGGGGTTCAAGGTAGGAGATAGCTGGCTTATAGAAGATGGCAAAACACCAGGCGGAATGTGTTCCGGGGCTTATAACTCAATCGCTCCCGCTATCAGACTATTTCGTCTTGGTGGCGAGCATCCCTGGGACAAGGATAAGGATGTTACCTATATTTCTTGTCCTGACCCTGAGTGTATCCTGATATATGAAGTAAGAAGACTACGTTAGATCAACCTTTGAGCATAAGAGGTACTACTTTCAGGAGGGAAATAAAACCAAACACACCTTGCCAAACACGTGTGTTATTTGTTTTGACAAGCATATTACTTAGTGGTAAGCTGTTTTTTACTAAATAATCACCAGTTAACGGAGGTGAAGATAGGATAGAAAAGACGATAGGCAGAACAATCAAAGGAAAGATATTAACGAGGAGGAAGTTGTAAAATGGTACGACCGATGGAACCCACAACAAAAGCAAAAGCAGATGCTGCCGCCGCAAGAGAAGCGGCTCAAAGGTCAGAATATCCTAAATACTATCCATCTAACCGCGCATTTTTGAAACCGCTGGATTATCAGAAGATAATATATGAAACCAACCATGAGACTCATGTAGCCAAAATAACCCTGAACCGACCCGAGGTAATGAACGCCTTAAGCCACGAGCTTCGTGGTGAAATGATGCACGCCATAAAGGTTGCCGAGAACGATAACGACATTAATGTAATCATCCTCAAGGGCGCCGGCCGCTGCTTCAGCGCTGGCTACGATATCGGTGGAGGACAGGGAGTAGAAGAACCGCATGCCGGGTCTATGTATGTTGGAGATTCACACTGGTCTCGATATCTGGTCAACTTCTACTGGCAAATCTGGGAGCTATCCAAGATTGTCATCGCTCAAACTCACGGATATGTCCTGGCGGGAGGCTCGGAATTGTGCTTCTCCTGTGACTTGCTAGTGACTACCCCTGATTGCCGCTTTGGCTACCCACCGGTAAGAGCGCAGGGCGCCCCAGATGTCATGTGGTTCCCTTGGCTCCTCCCTATGAGGAAAGCCAGAGAGCTGGTCTTCACTGGAGATAACATAACCGGTGAACAAGCTTTCCAATATGGCATGGCAAACTACTGTGTTCCTGAGGCGGACATCGATGAATTTACTGAGATATTTGCCAAACGGGTAGCGCTTATCCCATGGCAGGTAAATACCTTGCACAAGCGAGGTATCCAAAAAGCCTACGAAATAATGGGGATAAGAACCGCTCTCGAAGCACACTCCTTGCAATGGGGGTTATTACACCACACGGACAGGCTAAAGGAAATGTCTGCTTTGAGGACGAAGATGCCGCTGAGAGAGTGGCTAACGGTTCGCGATGGCCCCTACGCGGACTACAGGACGGCGGAAGAGGCAATACTGAAGCGTTCGCAAAGAGAAGGGGACGCCTGGAAGCAGGTAGGGAAAGAGGCTAAGGCAAAAGTATCAGAAGATGTTGCTAAGATTGAAAGGATGAAAACTGAAAAGAAGTAAGAGAGCCAAGTAGGCCTTATATCCCTAAGGTAAAAAGTTTCCCGCTAGCTAAAGCTAGCGGGAAACTTTTTATGACCCGACCTTTGTTGACAAAGCTCCTTGCTTAAAGATAATATTATATTATTGTTAAACGGTAAAACAATGGAGGCCAAGATGAGAAAGGGAAAAAGTAAATCAAAATTCGTTGGTATGAGACTGAGTGAAGAGCAGAGCCAGACTTTATCCCGGCTCCAGGAAAGTTCTAACCTGAGTAAAAGTGAAATTTTACTGAGAGGCTTAGGACTTCTTGGTGAGTACTCCTCGCTTGGCCTTGACCAGCCGCCTTTAAGCCTTGAATTAAGAAACCTAGAGCGTGAGGCAATGTTCCATGTTGAAGCATTAAAACAGGTTAAGAAGAAAGAGGAAGCCTTTCGGCAAATGATTCAAGAGTTAAGCGACGCCGAGAAGATTTTAGATAAGTATCAAGATAAAAAGGGCGCTTTAATACAGATATTTCTTGACATACAGGCACAGAATCGCTGGCTTCCTAAAACTACCTTAACCTGGATTGCCGAAAGGCTAGGAATTCCATGGTCTCAAATTTACCATATTGCTACCTTTTACAAGGCGTTTAGTCTTACGCCACAGGGACGTCATGCTATCCAAACATGCTTGGGTACTGCCTGCCAAGTGCGAGGTGCGCCACGGTTGCTAGATAAAGTGGTGGATGTGCTTAAGATTAAGCCTGGTGAAACCAGTCAGGACCAAAGGTTTACCCTAACAACGGTGAACTGCTTGGGTTGTTGCGCTTTAGGACCAGTGATGGTGATTGATGGCAAATATTACAGTAAGCCTTCCACCAAAGAAATTGAGCAAATCTTCGCTGCCTGCGAGTAGAGCGTGGGAAAGGAGAACATTATGCCTAAATTGAAATCAGCCAATGCCCTCGAAAAGAAGAGGCAAGAGATATTAACCAAAAGAAATGGAATTAGAACTATTTCAGTGACCAATGGGACAGATGGTCGCACTCGTGGCAGCCAGAATGTGATTCAAGCTTTTGCTAAAAAAATAAAAAAGCAAGGTCTGTCAGGGAAGGTCGAGGTAAAGAGCACCGGATGTCATGGCTTCTGTGAAAAGGAACCCAGTGTTGTTATTCTCCCGGAGGAAATTTGTTATGTGGGTGTGCAGCCTGATGATGTGCCGGAAATCGTCTCCCAGACCTTAATTAACGGAAAAATTATTGAACGTCTTCTTTACGAAGATGCTGTTAGTGGTGAAAAGGTCACCAAGGAATCTGAAATACCATTTTATGCAAACCAATCACGAATTATCCTGGGGAATAATCTAACTATCGGTATGGAAAGCATAGATGATTACATCGCTCTCGGTGGCTATTCTGCCTTAGCTAAAGCTCTTTTTGAGATGACACCGGAGCAAGTTTTGGATGAGGTTAAAAAGTCTAACCTGAGAGGTAGAGGAGGGGCTGGCTTCCCAACAGGGATAAAGTGGGAGACTACTCGCAATGCACCCGGCGAAATAAAATATGTCGTTGTCAATGCGGACGAAGGTGACCCTGGAGCCTATGGAGACAGGAGCCTGCTCGAAGGCAATCCCCACAGCGTGCTGGAAGGTCTAATCATCGGCGGCTATGCCATTGGTTCACATCAGGGGTATGTTTATGTGCGGCAGGAATATCCTCTGGCAATAGAGAACCTTTATATTGCTCTTGAAAAAGCCAGGGATTACGGTCTCTTGGGGCAAGATATTCTTGGTTCTGGTTTTGACTTTGATGTTGAAGTCCATCGCGGTGCCGGGGCTTTTGTTTCGGGTGAATCCAGTGCCTTGATGACAGCTATCGAGGGCCGGGTAGGCGAGCCCAGACCGAAGTACATCCGTACTGCGATAAGCGGCATCTGGGACAGACCAAGCAATCTCAACAATGTAAAGACCTGGGCTAATGTACCCCACATAATTAATCATGGGGCGAAGTGGTTTAATAGCATCGGAACAAAGGGAAGCAAAGGGACAATGATTTTCTCTCTGGTGGGCAAGGTTAAGAACACCGGACTGGTCGAAGTACCCATGGGAACGACACTCAGGGACGTAATTTTCAAAATCGGCGGTGGTATTATCGGGGATAAGAAGTTCAAGGCAGTCCAGACCGGCGGTCCTTCGGGTGGAGTTATTCCCGAGAGCCTCCTTGATACCCCCGTGGACTTCGATGAGCTTACCAGACTAGGTTCCATGATGGGTTCCGGGGGCATGATTGTGATGGATGAAGGGACCTGTATGGTTGATATTGCTAGATATTTCCTTAACTTCCTTACTGGGGAATCCTGCGGTAAATGTGTCCCATGCCGTGAAGGAATACGCCAGATGCTCAATATTCTAAATGATATTTGTGCCGGCAGAGGTAAAGAAGGGGATATCGAGCTTCTTCAGGAAATCTCCAGGATGATGACAGACGCTTCTCTCTGTGCTCTTGGCACTACGGCTCCCAATCCGGTGTTAACTACCATCAAATATTTCAGTGATGAGTATGAAGCACACATCAAAGAAAAACGCTGTCCTGCCGGAGCCTGTCAAGCGCTTATCAGATATTATATACTCCCTGAAAAATGCCAGGCGTGTCTCATCTGTGCCCGTGAATGTCCCACAGAAGCGATTACCGGTGGCAAAGGACTTGTCCACGTGATTGACCAGGAGAAGTGCACGAGGTGCGGGACTTGTTTGGAAGTTTGTCCTGCTCAATTCAGTGCTGTAGTGAAGCTTTCGGGCGAATCGGTCCCAACTTCTGTCCCAAGTGGAACTAAAATTGCGCGAAGGAAGTGAAGAAAATGGGAAATATAAGACTTGAAATTGACGGTAAATCAGTCGAGGCTGAGACCGGAACGACTATCCTCGAGGCCGCTCGCAAGATAGGGGTTGATATTCCTACCCTATGTTACCATGAAAAATTAGCTCCTTATGGTGCATGCCGGTTGTGTATTGTAGAAATAACTAAGGACAATCGAACAAGGCTGGTAACATCCTGTGTATATCCGGTAGAAGAGGGATTATCAGTAAAGAGTAATTCGGAAAGGATTACGAAAATTCGGAAGATGATTCTGGAAATGCTCTTACCTTTATCACCTACGGGACCAATAGAAAGTCTGGCTCGAAAATACGGGGTTAAAAAATCAAGATTTACAGCAGAGAAAACAGACTGCGTACTTTGCGGTTTGTGCGTCCGCTACTGTGCCGAAGTCAAAAAGGAAAATGCCATCGGCTTTATAGGGAGAGGTACAGAACGAGAGGTTGTCTTTTTGCCTGACGTGGCTCCAAACGTATGTCAGGCCTGTAGAGAGTGCTTCGAGCTTTGTCCCAGTGGCAAATTGGTCAAAGCAAGTCTTGATGCGACGTGGTTTCCAAGCACAATCGGGCAAAAAAAGTGAGCCTCGCTTATGCGCCCCGGTTACCCTTTCTTCAGACCGGGTTGATTCTACCGCAGTGGGGGCACCTGACTTCAGAATTCTTGAACGTAGGTGGAACTCGCAACTTGGTACCACACTCACACACAATCGTTTTATAATTGCTAAGACGCCACATCAGGTCTGATGTTTCACGAGCACGTTCTACCCTCTGCGGTAACTCTTCTACTTGCTTCGCCTCAGGTAATGGTGCCCGGAGTGCCATCGTACCGGCACCAGCCAGAACTGAGGCTGGGACAATGCCAGCCCCACCTTTTGTTTCTCGGTAAGCCTGCTCGTAATCAGCAAAGGAAGCACCTCCCATACGACGGAGAATACGGATTCTCTCGGCAATGGGCGGGTGAGTACTGGTAAGACTCTCGATAGACATCCCTTTGCTCTGGAAGGGGTTCATGATATACATGGGTGCCGTAGCCTTATTAGCTGTTTTAACATTAGTGTTGGACGTGGCAAGCTTTTCCAGGGCAGAGGCTAAGCCTTCCGGATATCTGGTATACAAAGCCGAAGAAGCATCAGCCAGGTACTCCCGCTTTCTGGAAACTGCGAAATAGATTAGTTGAGAGACAATTGGCGCCAGTATCATCAAGACAACACCAACAAGGATGATTATTAACTGTGCTCCACCTCCTCCCGATGTACTTTTCCTTTGTCTACTACCTGCGCCAGAAAGAAACATAAACCGGGACGCATACCAGGCTAGAATGACAATGCTGCCCAGCGTCACACTCAAAAGTACCATAAGGAGTACATCCCGGTTCTTTATGTGGCTGAGTTCATGTCCGATGACCCCCTGAAGTTCGTCACGGTTGAGTTTTTGCAGTAAGCCCGAAGTGATTGCCACGCTAGCCTGATTAGGATTCCTGCCGGTAGCAAAAGCATTAAGTGCCGGGTCATCGATAATATAAATATCCGGCATCTTCTCCAGTCCCGAGGCAATCTTCATCTCCTCCACCACGTTAAATAAGCGAGGGTGGTCATCCCGACTAATTTTTTTCGCCCCTGATATCGCCAGCACGATGCTGTCTCCATGGAAGAAGGCTACTAGGTTCATTATTCCCCAAACAATTAAAGCAATTATCAAGCCCGCAACACCATCGGCGAAAAAGAGCTCGCCGAAGAAGAAACCAAGCAGTAATAGCAGCACTCCCATCAATCCTACCAGCATCGCCGACCTTATCTGGTTAGAGCGTATCTGTTCCCACATATATTATGTTATCTCCAACTAGGTGAAACTGACCTTAGGAGCTTCTCGTTCCGCGGCTGCGGTAACCTCGAAAAACTCGCTCGGCTTAAAACCGGTCATACTGGCAACGATGCTGGAAGGGAACATCTGAGTCTGATTGTTATATCTCAAGACCGAATCGTTATAGTACTGACGCGAGAAGCTTATCTTGTTCTCGGTGGAAGTCAGCTCTTCCTGAAGTGCCAGGAAGTTTTGGTTCGCTTTAAGGTCAGGATATCTTTCCACTACAACTAACAGACGGCTCAAAGCGCCACTCAGTTCACCCTCTACTTTACCACGTTCTGCGGCACCGGAAGAAGACGCTTGCACGGCAATATTACGCGCTCTAGTTACCGCCTCCAACGTCTCTCGTTCGAATTTCATGTACCCCCTAACCGTCTCCACGAGATTGGGAATAAGGTCGTGTCGTCTTTTCAATTGGACGTCTATCTGTGCCCAAGCATTCTTCACCTGATTGCGCAGCCTGACCAGACCATTGTAAATCCCGATGAAGATAACAAGAAGAAGTACAACGATGCCCAAAATGACCCAACCTATTATCATCGATTCACCTCCATTTTAGTTAAGCTTCTCCCACAGATTTTCTTGGCTCCGTCAGCCTATTTTTGCTCCTTGAATACTTCTCCCAAGAAGCTGGCAACGTGATTATGTAAACCCGCTTTTCCAGGCAGTTTATCAGCCAATTTTTTTATCACTTGACTAATCTCACCGCCATCAAACCAGAGACCATCTCCCGTCTGGCAAACATCAGTAAGTATCCCGGTATTTTCACCTATGATTACTTTCCTCATTCTCTGCCCACAGATAGGACATCTTCGCTTCTTCTCCGATGATTCAACCTCTGCGGCGTTATTGACGTCACTAAGAAACTGCGCCGGTTTCTCCAAGTTGAGAGACTCCAGAAAAAGCTCAAGCTCTCCTGAATCAAACCACACGCCGTGGCACTTAGGACAGTAGTCAAGTTCAGTCCTTTTATGTTCTATGACTATCATATCGCTCTTACAGGTAGGACATATCACTGCCATCAACCTCAGTATGGACTAAAGTGGAATGCTGCCCACTTTGTGCTCAGGCAGCATTCCACTTAACATTTATCTTTCAGAAACTCAGCTCTACTCAACAGCAACTAGCTTTATCTGAACATTCTTATAGCCGGTTGGAGCCGCGGGGTCCTTCACCACTTTCCAAAGTTCAAAGTTACCCGATACACGGTCTCCTTGACTGTCGAAGGTAATAATCCCACTGGCACCATCATAATTCTTACCTAACTCCAATAGTGCCGCTCTTACCGCCGTAGCGTCGTATTTCCCCGCTTTTTCTATTGCTTTAGCAATCATCATTACAGCATCATAGGTGGTATCACAGTAAACACTGGAGTCTTTCCCTGTCTCAGCTTTGTAAGCAGCCGCGAACTTATCATAGGTAGCACCCGAAGGACCGGCGGCTCTGCTGCCAGCAATGATTGCTTTCTCCATGAATTCAGCAGCTTTTGGCTCGGCAAACATGCCATCACCATAGTTACCATCGCAGCCCAACCAGGCAATTTTATCTAAACCCATCTCTAAAGCCTGCTTGAAGACGATGATACCATCTTCGGCATAGGTAACACCTAGAATCACATCCGGATTCTTGCTCTTAATGGTTTCTAGTTCGGTGCGGTAGTCTTTTTTCGCCGGGTCAAAATGGACTGATGCAACATGCTCACCTTTCCATCCAGCCTTTTGGAGGGCACTCTCAAGTGCATATTCCAAACCTACACCATAAGGATTATCCTGAACCATAGTAGCTAGCTTGGTAAATCCCCTCTCCATAACGACCGTGGCTAACACTTCACCCTGGAAGGCATCATCAGGCGTTGTTCGAAAGAGCCAACTCTTCCATGTCTGGTCAGCAAGTGCCGGCGAAGTCGCCGATGGCGTCACCATCACTACCTGTTTTTCGACAAGATACGGACCGGTAGCCATAGATGCACCGCTGGTCATACCACCAACAAGCACTTTCACTCCATTTACATCAACCAGCTTCTTCACCCGCTCCAGGCACTTGGCAGCCTCGGTAGCATCATCTTCTTCGATTAACTCTACCTGGCTCTTCAGTACCCCTCCGGCAGCATTTATTTCTTTGACAGCCAGCCTGGCAGCTTTCATCATATCTTCGCCCATGGGACCCAGCAAACCCGTGGTCGACAAGACAATACCTATCTTGGTTGCCTCAGCCGGCTTTGGCGTACAAGCTACCACTGACATTAGTAACGATAAAACGGTAATAATTGCTAGTAATTTCTTCAACATATATAACTCCTTTTTCTCCTCTATATTCAGGTAACTGATTTATACAATGAAGAGTTTGTGTATTCATCACCCCCTTTCTTCAAAATTAAACTTGTCTGATAAATATTAGCTACTTCTAGCCTCTAATCCCAAAAAGCGTTGTTTGGAGGTATCATCGGTAAACAGTGAATCAGCATCTCCCTCCATAGCTAAGGTGCCATCAACCAAAACATATCCTCGTTTGGAAATGCTTAAAGCTTTGTTAACATTTTGTTCCACGATTATTATAGCCATACCGGCTTCCTCTATTTTCTTAAGCTTGGAGATGATGACGGAGGTTGCTTTAGGGGATAAAGAAGCCAGCGGTTCATCGAGTAGCAACGCTTTGGGTTGTGCCATCATTGCCCTGGCGATGGCGAGCATTTGCCTTTCGCCACCACTCAAGTTACCTGCTAAGGAATTCTTTCTCTCGGCAAGCTCAGGGAACATTTCGTAAATCTCTATTATCCCAGCTTTGATAGAGTCTTTACCTTTCCTTTGATATGCTCCCATATCTAAATTCTCAGCTACGGTTAAATTAGGGAAGACATTATTTACCTGGGGAACATAACCTATGCCAAGTCTTATCAATCGGTCTGAAGCCATCCGGGTAACATCTTTTCCTTGATAGAGTACCCGTCCGTGAAACAATTTGGCAAAACCGAAAACACTTTTGAGTAGAGTAGACTTGCCGCTACCATTGGGACCAACGATAGCCACAATTTCACCCTCATTGACAATAACAGAAACATTGTGGACGATAACAACATCACCGTAGCCAGCATCAATATTCTCCATGGCTAGGACAGGTGGCATCCTTACCCTCCCATATAGGTCTGATAAAAAACAGGGCTTTCGGCTACCTCTTCTGGTGTACCTTTGAATACTATCTTACCTTTGTCCATAACGTAGACCCAGTGGGCAAAATCGAACAAAATCTCTAGCCTATGTTCAATAATGAAGAAGCTCAGTCCCTTACTCTGACGCAAATCCTCAATTTTTTCAAAGATTTTTCTGCCTAAATTGGGATTCACCCCGGCGGCTGGTTCATCCAAGAGCAATAATGATGGTGAAGACATCAGACCTTTGCCAATCTCTAAGAGCTTCCTTTGTCCACCGGATAATTCCCCCGCCGGAGATGCGACCAAGTGTTCAATCTCAAGAAGCTCAAGGATTTCCACAGCTTTATCCGCTAGCTCAGCTTCTTGCCTTTGCCAGCTTTTTCTCAAGAAAAGACTATTGAGTAGTTTGTCACCTTGATGCCCTCGCGCTGCCACCAGCATGTTATCCAGTACACTCAACCTCGAAAATATTCGAGGCACTTGAAACGCATTTACCAGCCCTAACCCATAAATTTGGTGAGGAGCCAACTTGCTAATACAATTGTCATTGAAGTAGATATCTCCAGCATCCGGTTGATAAAAACCCAGGACAGTATTAAACAAAGTGGACTTGCCGCTACCATTGGGACCAACCAAGCCCCAGATACTGCCACTTTTAATTTCTAAGCTAACCCCATTGACGGCATAAATGCCACCAAAATGTTTACTAACTTCATTAATTTTCAGCAGCATGTTTTCCATGATAAATCATCTCTCTTACCTTAGTCTTAATCTGGCTCTCTTTTAACAACCCTTGCGGTCGATAGAGCAATACAATAATTATTAAAACACCAAATACGATGTATTGCAAGTTGCTGGGGTCAATAGGCAAGGTTAAATAATCTTTAACTATGTTGGCACCCCTATCAAAAATTTCAACCAGCGCAGCACCCAATATTGCCCCCCAGTTGTTACCCGGTCCCCCAAGGAGAACCATCACCCACACCGTAAAGGTAAACATAGGCATAAACATATAAGGGTCGATAAATCCAATATATTGAGCGTAGAGTCCGCCTGCCACTCCGGCAATAGCCGAACCTAGAGCAAATATCTGGGCTCTATATTTAGCTCTATTCTTGCCCAGTGCCTCAGCCGCAATCTCATCTTCTCTTATGGCACGCATCACCCTACCATAAGGTGAGTTAGCCAGCAGGTGAGCCAGTACAAAGAAGAGAGCAAGACAGAAATAGACCAATCCGATATTTATCAGAGTATCAACGCGTGCCGATAAGCCCGGCACAGAAATAGCTGAAGGAACTGTTATACCCCAAACACCTCCAGCAATCGCACGCTCAGATTTAACAATCACCCTTAATATTTCGCCAAAGGTCAAAACGACTATCGCTAAATAATCTTCTCTCAACCTGAGGGTAGGCAAAGAAACCAGGAAACCAGTCAGTGCCGAAGTTAATGCGCTGGCAATAAGGCAGAAATAAAAAGGCATACCGCTTTGAGATAGAAGAGCGTAAGTGTACGCACCAACAAGAAAGAAAGCAACCTTACCGAAGTTAGCTAAGCCAGCAAAGCCGAATTCCAAGTTTAAGCTCAGCGAGACCAAGCTAAAGATGCCGATAAAGACCACCAAATCAAGAACATAAACTAGTGGGTCCAAATTAGGCCCTCCTGAATAACATCGCTAATCCCTGAGGTTTGATAATTAAAGTTATTATCAAAATAAGGAAAGCTACTGCCATGCGATATTCAGTCGATAGTCCCAAACTAACCAATGCTACCACCCCAAAATTCTCGGCTAGCCCGACAATAAAAGCGGCAACTATCGAGCCATAGAAATTACCGATACCACCCAGTATAGCAACAGCAAACATCGGTAATATGATATCCCATCCCGTCATGGGCCAAATCTGGGTATCGGCGGCACGAAATATGCCGGCAGTAGTCGCCAAACCGGCACCAATGAACCATGTTACCAGGATTACTCTATCAATATTAATCCCGGAAGCTAAGGCAAGCTCTGGATTGCTGGAGGTGGCTCTAATAGCTTTCCCTATCTTGGTCTTCACCAAAACAAGATGCATGATAACTGTCAGAATAACCGCACTTAAGATAAGAGCAATCCATAAGCCGGTAACTCTTAATCGCCCGATATCGTAGGATGGCCAGGTAGTAGTAAAATACAAAGGAGCCCAGCCCCAGATTGCCCCGATGGAGTACCTTAAGAAAAACCCTAACGCAATTGAGGCAACCATGAGGTGAATAATAGACGCTCCTCGTCTAGCCAGCGGATAGAAAACGCCACGGTAGCAAATAGTCCCTACTATCGCACCAACCAGAAAAGCAATGAATGCGCCTAGATATAGACCTAACCCTAATTGTTCAGCGGCAAGATAGCCGATGAAAGCACCCAAAGTCATAAATTCGGCATGAGCAAAATTAGGGAACCTAGACAAACCGTAGGTCAAGGTAAGACCCACAGCACCAATAAGATACAGGCTGGCGGTAATACCTGAATTGAAAATTACTTGAGCCCAGTTAATTCCCACCTAAACTCTACTACGGGGTATCGGTAGTACCGAATGGAAGTATATCTGATACTCGTAGACAAATCAATCAGTTTGTTCTTTTTCCTATTGGAAGAAGAATTATCTATTCTGACGCAACCCTATCCCCTTCCCCTGAGGGGAAGGGGAGTACAAGTTAGAGAGGGGCTTCGCCCCTCTCTAAAATCTCTTCCCCTCTCCTACAAGGAGATGGGCCAGGGGTGAGGTCAACCCTAAACGGAATGCCAACCATAACCAAGCAGAACAATCAGTTTTAATACAAAAGCTCCACAGAGATAAAGAAGAGCTATGTAGTGAATCACGGGTAGTGCGGTTTCAACTAGCTAAGTATTAATACTTTGGAGGCAAGGCACCAACCGGCTTTTTAGCCATTTTACCCCACCCATAAAACCCTGCTGCCGCAACCAGCCCGACTGACGCAATGATTCCCCAGAGGATGCGAGGCTCCGATGGGAAGATATCCAGCAATACCCCACCAAACAGCGGTGATAATGACCATCCTAAGGTATGAGTGAGAGCGAAAAAACCCATGTAACGACCACGCTTAGTCAGAGGGGCTGCTTCCGCCACCACCGCTGAGGCAATGGGTGAGAAGGTTACCTCACCGGCGGTAATGATTACAATGATAAGAATCGCCCAGCTAAAACTAGTGACCCACCCCAGTGCGAGATAGCCAAGGACGTAGAGCAGACTACCAAGGATAAGCCCGTTTGCCCGGGATAGTTTATTGACCCAATAGGTTACCGGATACTGGGAAAGCGCCACTATGATACCGTTTGTGGTCAGTAATAGCCCATACTGGGCGGTGGAGAAACCCAGCCGGTCGACCACAAACACGGATAACGTGCTCCCCAGATGTCCCATTGAGAGTAGCAGCAGAATGACAAAGATGGTAAAAACAAGAAAGGGACGGTCCCCTGTTACCGCCAGAGTACTGCGAAAATCCACACGCTCCCGGCTCACGACAAAAGACTCTTTCAGGAAAAAGTAAATGAGTATAGTAATTATAACGGAGGTGACAGCAGAAACACTGAGGAGCCAGCCGTAGGATAAAAAACTCATCATGTACCCACCCATGGCCGGGCCGAGGGCAAATCCCACATTGCCCCCTACTCTAACCAGCGCGTAGGATTCCGCTAGTCGGTCATTGGGCGACAGGTCGGCAACGACTGTGGAAACGGCTGGCTGAATAGTACCGATAAAACTGCGTGCCACTATGTATACGAGCGCAATTAACCAGACTGGACTAGAAATTCCAGCAAGAAACGCCAACAACGCATAAGCAAAGATACTGACAACGGATATTATCATAAGAAGGCGGCGACGCCCGAAGCGGTCAGCAAGCATCCCGCCGATGATATTGGTTGCGCCAGTACACAAGCCAGCAATGAGAAATATCAATCCGACCAGACTCATCGGGATACCACGCTCTTGGTACAGGTAAAGCGCCAGAAAGGGGAATGCAATGGAGACACCAATCGTGATGAAGATGTCCAGTAGTGTCATCAACCAGATGCCGGGTGGGAAACGCTGGAAGATATCTTTCTTAATACGCTGTGAAAATGTGCTCATCAGTAGATAGTATACTAGTATAGCACACCGTGGGCCTTACATTTGGTTGTTTCAGGGGATTGACTTAGATGATAAGCAGATACAGGACATAGCTAGAAGAATTGCCGTCAGTTATAAGTACAGCCCGTGTTATCTGCCTAACACCTGTTTAATCGTTCTTACGTTGTAATATACAACGTTGTTGGGGTCAGGGTATTTGCCATCGGCAAATGCCTGTTTAATATCACTAATGGCCTGCCTTATAGTCTTCTTGGTCTCAAACCCCAATTCTCTCTTTATCTTTTCCGATGATATGCGATATGACCGGTTGTCAATAACATTAGCATCTACCTTAATCGCCGCCCCTATTTCGTCTCGTGCCATCTCAGCTATTTCTTTAACGGTATGGTTTACTGAACCGGCATTGAACACCTTGCCTGATATCTTATTATCCGGCACTTCAACAAGCATAGCGTAAAGGTCGGTAATATCGTCAATATGGATGTTAGGACGATACTGGCCACCGCCTTCGACAGTTACTACCCCATTAGTGACCGCCGCTTTGGCTAAAATGTTGACGATTACGTCAAACCTCATCCGCGGTGAGTTAGCACAGACTGTTGCCGCTCTGACAGATACCGTAGTAAAATCTTTAGTGGTAGCTCGGGCAATTACCTCCTCAGTCTCAGCCTTTAGCTTAGCATACAGTGTTATCGGCTCCAAACTGAGGTCCTCGGTTACCGATTCTTCCTTTTTGACTCCATAGACGCTGCTGGATGAAGCATTGATTAATCGCCTCACTCCGCATTCTTTAGCAGTGTCAACTAACTGCACTACCGCATCCCTGTTTATTGAATAGGTGAGTGCCGAGTCGAGTTCTGCGGAAGGGTCATTAGCTATCGAGGCAAGATGAATGACATCCGTAGTCTTAGATAGCAAGGAGCGCATCAAAGAAACATCTCGTATATCGCCCTTGACCACTTTCAGATTCTTCATTGGCGGCAGGTGATTGCCAAAGAACATGGTATCCACAATGGTAACAGAATATTTCTTAGCCAGTTTGGGCACCAGCACCGAACCAATATAGCCACAACCCCCGGTCACTAGAATTTGTCTTTTCTGACTGGTCATCACTTCTCCTATTTCATTAGTGTATTAATATACTTAAACAGGGGAACCGATTCTACCGAGGAGCGGTTCCCGACGATACGAATCTTCAAAGCACCGACAGCATTGCCCACAAACCCGACTAAATCAATGGGAAAGTTGGCAGCAACGCAGGGAGACGTCACGGAAAGATAGGCATCACCAGCACCAACTCTTTCCACCACTTCACGGGAAAACACGGGAATCTGGAAGAAGCCATCCCCATCTTGATAAACCAGAGCACCCCGATGCCCCTGGGTAACCGCTACACTCTGGCACTTGAGCTGCCGGCCGACTTTGACTACTAAATCCTCCAACGAGCTAACATTATCATGAGTAGCCAGGCGGACTTCTGGTTCATCGATGCAGATATAATCCGCCCGCGGATATTTGGTAATAAGATTAAACCCGATATTAGCGGAATTGGTCTGGGCATTGATTGCCAGGAATTTAGCTCCGTCACACAGCACTTTAATAATCCTCTCCCCCAAAAAGCCATGGCCATAATCGCCGATAACTACTAAATCATAGTCACCGACGTTCGCTTCAAGATAGTGACAGACTTCCTGGTTCACCGATTCAGGTGACGAACTACCGTCCATAAGGTAAATTTCAAACATCTTTCTTAGGATGTCAGCTTCCACAAAACGCCGTTTGACGACAGTGGGGGCATTAGGACGATAAAAGAATTTGGCAGTCACATTCGGCTTCAGATGCTATGAGATAAAATCCTCACAGGTATTTTGCATACCCAGACAGGTAACCACATCGACCTTATCACAAAACCCAGCGACGTGATTAGCGACCGCCAATATGCCACCAGCAAAGCTTTCTTGATACAGATACTTCGCTGGAATGAGAATCTCTTTAGGTGACTTTCCCAGAGGGATGCAATAATGGTACTCGTCAATGATGGCATCACCAATGACCAGCACCTTCATCTTCTTTAGAGCTTCAATTCGGTTAATTATGTCCTTTGCCGAATATCTACTACGAAATTTGCGGAGAAAATGTCGCGCTTCCTCAGGAAAAACATCGAAATGGAGGTTGAGTAGTTTTGTTGAGCTGAAGGTTATCTCACCCGTAAAATGAATCCGACCACCAACCGACTTGACTGCCGCTTCCTCATCGCTAATTTTACCTGTTAGGTCATCCTTGGCATCGGCATAATCACTCCCCTTAGCATAAACATCGGGTTTCAATTTTTTTATGGTCTCAACTGCTGTCGGCCATTCATTTATCGCTACGTAGTCAACACACCCCAGAGCGGCAATAGATTCAGCCCTGAGACGTTCGTTAAAGATGGGTCGCCCCGGCCCCTTATCAACATAGGCGTCCTTCGTTATAGTCACCACCAGCACATCACCCTCTTGTTTCGCCGCATCGAAGTGTCTGATATGGCCAGGATGAAGCAGGTCGAAGACCCCATGACACTGAACAACGACTTTGCCTTCTCTCTTCAAACCCGAGATTATATGTGCTAATTCATCCAGCGTCTTGACCTTAGACCACAGTTCAGTTTGTACCATCGCTACCTCCGTAGCTTAGATTATCATCGAGAAAGGTACTGAAACCAATCCCTGGTTGCCTCGGCAATTGTTTCCGGTACCCAAACGGGTGCCTCCCGCCAAGAATCAATATTTTCTAACAGAATCTGGACACCTTTTTCGAAAGAAACACGCGGCCGCCACCCTAATAGCCTTTGTATCTTGGTTATATCAGCAAAAGTGCAGTCGGGCTCACCCGGCCTTTTAGGTATATATACTACATTTCCCCCCAGAAGGTCAACCAGACGATTAACGCTGTAGGTGTTACCGCTGCCGACATTTAAGACTTCGTTCGTTATATCTGATTTAGCCGCCGTCACCAGCGCATCAGCGACATCAGTGACAAAGGTAAAATCCCTGGTTTGAGTACCATCGCCAACGACGGTAAACGGCTTGTTATTGAGCTTCTGCGCCAGAAACACCCCGAAAACCGCCCCATAAGCCCCAGACGTCCGAGAACGAGAGCCATAAACATTGAACAGACGCAGTGATACAACAGGAAGTTTATAGACTTTACCCCAATGCAATACACACTGCTCGCCCAGGTATTTGGTTAACGCATAAGGATACTGTGGGCGAATATCAGCCGTTTCTGGCGTGGGGACTACATCGGGAATCCCATAGCATGATGAGGAAGCAACATAAATGAATCGCTTCACCCCAGCCTGGCGAGCCGACTCTAGCATATTAACCGTGCCATCGACATTACACTGGAAATATCTTAATGGCTTTTGAATCGAGGGTACTATATCGGCAAGTGCCGCCAGATGGAAAACCCAGTCCGCATGGTCAATATAAGGCTGCACTGCTCCCCACTCAGCAATATCAACCTGGTGAAAATAGAGGCGAGGCACATTCTTGACCTGAGCCAGATTCTCCAGCCGACCGGTAGAGAGGTTATCAAGAACAACTACCTCATGACCATCACTCAATAAACGGTCAACGAGATGACTTCCAATAAAACCGGCTCCGCCGGTAACTATACTTCTCATCTTGACTGCTGATAGCCGCTTTGTTTTATCCCTTTCGCTTACTGATAGACTTTTGCCCACATTAATATTATACGATTATTGTCAATAGTCCAATAATCCCCATAAGTTGAAAGCGAAGGGACTACTGTAAAAACTATAATGCATAATAACAGATAAGAACAAGGATTGTCATAATCCTGGCACAACGATAACTTTCAGTAACTTTTATTATTAGCTAATGTGGAAGTTTGACAAAGAAGATTCAGAGTATTTAAGATAATCATATAACCTGTGCTAATGTGCTGGCGGGCAAGAATAGATGACACATTCACCATAGGAGGCGAAGTCCATGGGGATGACGATGGCGGAAAAAATCCTTGCTAAAAAATCGGGACTATCTGAAATCAAGCCGGGACAATATGTCACCGCTAAGATAGATAAAATTATGGCTGGTGACGGTATGGCGGGGATGTATTCCGCCTTCAAAGAGATTGGCATCGACAAGGTGTGGGACCCCTCCAGAGTCATCGCTCTAACCGACCATGGCATACCCTCCCCGACTATTGAAGCTGCTGAGGCAGATGTTCTCAAAAGGAAATTCGTTAAGGAATTTGGACTCACTTACTGGTATGATGTGGGAAGGGGAGGTGTTTGCCATCAAATCATGCCTGAGAAGGGCCACGCACTGCCGGGAACTCTCGTAGTAGGCATGGACTCACATACAACCTCCTACGGAGCGTTCAATGTGGCAGCAACAGCTATCCAGGCTCCGGAAGCCTACTATGTTGTCGCCAAAGGTGAAATCTGGTTCAGGGTGCCCGAGACCATAAAGTTTGAAATCTTCGGCGAACTACCGCCAAGGGTTATGGGTAAGGATGTAATACTGAAAATTGCGGGCGATATTGGTACCGATGGTGCCTTATACAAATCAGTGGAATTTGTTGGTCCCGCGGTAGAAAAAATGACCCTATCGGACCGCTGGGCAATGGCAAATATGGGAGTTGAAATAGGAGCCAAGTTCGCTATCTTCGAAGCGGATGAGAAGACCCTCGCTTTTCTTAAAGGGAGAGCTAGAGAAGTCTTCACACCGGTTAAAAGTGACCCCGACGCCTCTTTCGAAAAAATCTATCAACTCGATGTCAGTAGCCTTCCACCCCAGGTGGCCTGCCCTCATGATGTGGGCAATGTTAGGCCCATCACCGACGTTGATAAAATTCCTGTTGACCAGGCATTACTCGGTTCTTGCACCGGGGGTAGACTGGAGGACCTCAAAGTAGCGGCTGAAATACTGAAAGGAAAGAAGGTGCATCCGCGAGTACGCTTGTTGGTTATCCCCGCTTCTATGGAGGTCTATAAGAACGCTCTAAACGCCGGAATACTGGAAACCCTTATCGAGGCCGATGGCATAGTTTGCGGGCCAACATGCGGCCCCTGCATGGGAGTCCACCTCGGCCTGCTGGCAGCAGGAGAAAGATGCATCTCTGCCTCCAACCGCAATTTCAAAGGTAGAATGGGGAGCACCGAGGCAGAAGTCTACCTGGCTTCCCCGGCTACCGTAGCCGCTTCGGCATTAACCGGCTTTATCACCGACCCAAGAGAAGTATAAGGAGAATAGATGCCTATATCAGTCATCGAAGGAAAAGTATGGAAATTCGGGGACAATATCAGCACTGACTTCATGATGCCCGGTTTCGCCCGAGGGGGAACACCACAAGAAAGGGCAACCTTCTGCATGCGGGCTAATCGTCCGGAATTCGCCAAATCGGTACGGCCCAGCGACGTCATCGTCGGTGGGAAAAACTTCGGCTGTGGCTCCAGCCGTCCGGCGGCTCGCAACCTCATTACACTGGGGTTGAGTTGCGCCATCGCCGAATCCTTCGGAAGAATATTTTTCCGCAACTCGGTTAATCTTGGGTTTCCCGTCCTGTACTGCAAAGGGGTGTATGACGCCTTTAACGAGGGGGACATTCTGCAAGCTAATTTCCACACGGGGGAAGTGAAAAACCTGACCTCAGGAAAAGTCCTCCAGGCAGAGCCTCTGCCTGATGTAGCGATGAAAATCCTGGAGGCTGGAGGCGTGGTGACACTGCTCAAGCAGGAATACGGCAAGTTACAGGGAGTTTAAGAGGGACTCCGTCCCTCTTTTCGTAACAATTCCCCCGCCCTTGCAAAGGGGGTGGGTCCCCACATAAATCTGTGTATTTATTGAGATTGCTCTTGCCCCGATGAAATTGGGGTCTCGCAATGACAGTTTAGGATAACCTCAAGTTGGGAAGGGAGGATTTGCAGAGGACCTTGCTCCTTGCGCAGCGATAATAGAGAGTATAAGAGGGGCTTCGCCCCAAAAGTCATTCTGAGGAGCAAAGCGACGAAGAATCTATTCTTGGGGGATTTTATTACGGATTCTTCGCTACGCTCAGAATGACAGAATGTACTACTTTTAATACAAAGCTGATGATAACCCGAAAGGAGAGTAGATAAACAATTATGAATCCGCGTAGAACGAGTAAACCGATTCAAATTGGTAATGTAACCGTCGGTGGAAATGCCCCCATCGTGGTGCAATCAATGACCAATACGGACACTCGTGATATTATGTCAACTATTCACCAAATCAAGGAGTTAGAGGATTGCGGTTGCGAGATAGTGCGGGTGGCGGTGCCTGATATGCAGGCAGCGCAGGCTATACAAGCAATTAAAAAAGGCACTCCCCTGCCCGTAATTGCCGACATTCACTTCGACTATCGGCTGGCTTTAGCCGCACTGAAGGCTGGTGCTGACGGGCTGCGTCTAAATCCGGGCAATATCGATGACCCGGAAAAGGTTAAAGCCGTAGCTCAGGCGGCTAAGGAAAGAAATGTCCCCATCCGTATCGGGTTAAACGCCGGCAGCCTGCCTAAAAAAGTTAATCCTGAATTAACCACCGCCCAGCAGATGGTAGCGGCGGCATTAGAGCAGATAAGGCTTCTGGAGAGTCTGGACTTCGACCTCATCAAGGTCTCCCTCAAAGCCTTCGATGTGCCGACGACCATCGAAGCCTATCGAGACATTGCGACCAAAATACCCTATCCACTGCACATCGGCATCACCGAAGCCGGCACGCCCAGGACAGGTATTATCCGCAGCGCTGTGGGCATCAGCACCCTGCTCTACCTGGGTATTGGCGATACCATCCGGGTATCACTAACCGCCCACCCCAAAGAAGAGGTATTTGCTGCCTACGAAATCCTGAAAAGCCTGAACCTCCGCCAGCACGGGCCCATCCTGGTCAGTTGCCCCTCCTGTGGTCGGACAGAGGTTGATATTATCAAATTGGCTGAGCAGGTAGAAAAAGAGCTATTAAAGCTCACCAAGCCAATAAAGGTAGCCGTAATGGGCTGCGTAGTCAATGGTCCCGGCGAAGCCAGAGACGCCGATATTGGCATCGCCTGCGGCAAAGGCAGAGGAGTCTTATTTAGAAAAGGCAAAAAGATTGGCGTGGTTGAGGAAAGAGATTTTTTGACAGCGCTGATAAAAGAGGTGGAGAGGTTCTAGAAAAGGAGGAAAAGTATGAAGTTATATGAATTAGCATGTGCATGCTATGGTTACGCCAACTTTACAGATTTTGATAAGACTTACCGTGATTTTCTAGACAAGACTAAGCCTTGTCTGGACGTGCATAATACTGAACACAAGGGCGCGTTATTAGAATGGCTCAATAAATGGGGTTGTCGCATTAAAGACACATTTCACCCAGAAATCAAAGGAAAACTAGAGTCATGGTACGATGATAATAGAAGCCTTTTACCTTCACCAAACACAAATCTGTTGAAAATCCTTGATAGCGAACTTGAACGCATCGTAGAGTCGTACAATACATTACAAACCATACCGCACATCGGGCCAACTTGTGCTTCGAAGATACTTTTTGCTCTTAGGAAGGATGTTTTTCCTCCATGGGATGTAGCTATGAGAAAGAAGTGGAAGTACAATGGCAGCGCCAAGTCATATAAGGCATTTCTAATAGCTACCAAAAAACAACTTTGTGAATTAGATACAGAGTGCGCCAGATACAGAATTTTACTCAGCAAACTTCCGAGCGAATTAGCTAGACCACAGTCAAGTCTTGTCAAACTCATTGACGAATACAATTGGGTGACGATAACAAAAAACGTTATGCCTCCGACTACTGACACTTTACAAAAATGGTATTTGTGGGAAAAGCAAACACAATGAACTACAATACCGAGAATATACATTGAAAAATGGTAGGAAATACGTCCAAAGAGAGGTTTCGCCTCTCTTTTATAAAATCATTCCCCCTTTGGTAAAGGGGGAAGCAGGGGGATTTTAAATCCCTCACTATCTCCCTTTAAGAAAGGGGGAAGCCTACGTCAGGGAAGGGGTAGGTATGTCATTCTGGCGAAAGCCAGAATCCAGGTCTACCTCTCCCCGCCAATGGATTCCAGCCTGCGCTGGAATGACATCTTTGAAAAAGCTGTTTAGTCTCTAGTAATAATATTGAATCAACCAAATGCAAACAGAACCGTAACAACACCGACTGGAATAAATCCGCCCAATATGATTTAATATCTCGGAGCGTCTGATTTTACTCGAAACCATATAACCTTGGAAAAAGGAGAGAACGATGGGAGAATTGCCACAGTGGGGAAGAGCACACATACGCATGATGCTATCGTGGTGCATTGGATATTTAGGCGCCGACCGCTTCTATGACGGCCAGATTGGCTTGGGCATCTTGAAATTGGTTACTTGTGGCGGATTATTGGTTTGGTGGTTAATTGATGCAATTACCTATACTGCCGAAGCTGGCGGTAAAAGGATAACTTAACAACAAGAACTTAAGCTCACGACAACCATATCTTAAAATGAAAGAGAAAGGTACTCGGTTTCTATAAATATGCGCATATCAGAGCTATTCGGTAAGACACAGAGAGAACTTCCATCAGAGGCAGATACCATCAGCCACCAGCTATTATTAAGGGCCGGGATGATTCGCCAGGTAGTCGCCGGGGTCTATGCCTATTTACCTCTGGGCTGGCGAGTGCTCAAGAAGATTGAGAATATCATCCAGGAGGAGATGGATAAAGCCGGCGGACAAGAGCTAATGCTCCCCGCCCTTCAGCCCCTGGAGCTATGGCAGCAAACCGGACGCGACCAGGCATTTGGACAAAGCCTGTTTACCCTCTACGACCGCCGGGAGCGCAAGCTTGCCCTGGGACCAACTCATGAAGAGGTCATCACCGAGCTGGTAAGATACAACGTGCAGAGCTACCGCGACCTGCCTCTCCTCCTATATCAAATCCAGACCAAGTTCCGCGACGAGCCTCGCCCCAGAGGAGGGCTAATTAGAGTCCGCGAGTTCGACATGATGGACCTCTACAGCTTCGACACCGATGAAGAGGGACTAGACCAGAGCTATAACAAGATGCTCCAGGCATACCGGAATATCTATGACCGCTGTGGCTTGCCTACATTGATGGTCGAAGCCGATAGCGGTGCCATCGGTGGCAAGGATTCCCACGAATTCATACTTATCACCGAAAGCGGCGAAGACGAAGTTATCTACTGCCCGAATTGCAAATATTCCGCTAATGCCGAAAAAGCCCAGAGCGTCAAGGTCAAGCTCGAAAGCGGCGAGCCATTACCCATTGAAGAGGTAAAAACACCGGGTATGGGCACAATCGAAGAAGTGTCAGGTTTCTTGAAGATGCCCCAAAACCGCACTATCAAAGCGGTATTCTACATCGCTGACGGCACGCTGGTCTTTGTGGTTATCAGGGGTGATATCGAGGTAAATGAAACAAAACTCAAAAACGCCTTATGTTGCCATGACCTCCGCATGGCTACTGAAGCCGAAGTAATAGAAGCGGGACTGGTACCCGGCGCTGCTTCTCCAGTAGGCATAAGCGGCATTAAAGTTCTTGCCGATGATTCGATAACCTCAGGAGCCAACTTTGTTGCCGGTGCCAACAAACCGGATACTCACTTCAAGAATGTCAACTACCCGAGGGACTTCAGAGCGGACATCATTACCGATATTGCCCGCGCTCGTGCCGGGGATGGATGTCCTAAA
Source organism: Chloroflexota bacterium (assembly GCA_043797985.1). GTDB lineage: Bacteria > Chloroflexota > Dehalococcoidia > Dehalococcoidales > UBA2162 > JAZDPB01. Next base: position 12,432 of record JAZDPB010000035.1, on the reverse strand, counting down.
TGTGGCAGTAAACTATTATCTGCCCACGGAATTGAAGTCGGGCACACCTTCAAACTGGGCACTTTCATCAGCCAGAAATTAGGTGCCCTTTTTGTTGACCAGAGTGGCGTCTCCCGCCCGATTGTTATGGGGTGTTACGGTATTGGTGTGGGCAGGTTGCTCGCCGCTGCCATAGAGCAGAATCATGACGACAAGGGTATTATCTGGCCCTCCGCCATCGCTCCCTATCAGATTTATCTTTGTCCCTTATATCTGGAGAACCCCCAGGTGGCATCTGCGACAGAAATTTTGTATGCTGAACTTATGACACAGGGATTAGAGGTGCTCTTCGATGACCGTAGAGAATCCCCAGGGGTAAAATTCAACGATGCTGACCTGCTGGGGATACCCCTCCGGATTACCGTTAGCCCCCGCAGCCTAGAGAAAAATAGCTTCGAGCTAAAGCGCCGCTCAGAAACGAAACCTGAGCTTGTAGTACTGGGAGAAACTGTCGATAAAATCAAAGGGCTTATTAGGGGATAGTTGACTACCTCACCCCCTTCAAACTTCCCTTACAAATGCTCTCAGGCTCGCAGGATAGCTCCAAGTTCGTGGGATAGCTTATCCAGTATTTGCTGCTGAACCTTATTGACTTCCTCGTCGGTGAGGGTATGAGTTGGTGACTGGAAGGTGAGACGATAAGCGATAGATTTCTTACCCTGAGGAACCTGGTCACCTGAATAGACATCGAATAGGGCAACCTGCTCTACCAGCGGGAAGCTCTTAATAATATCCAGGACTTTCTGGTTCACTATTTCAGCATCGACTACCAGAGCCAGGTCTCTAACTGTGGCAGGAAAACGAGGTATCGGCTTGAACACCCTGCGGGCAGTGGTAAAAGGCAGAAGTGCTCTCAGGTCAATCTCAAAAAGATGAGCAGTTCCAGAAATCTCAAAACTCTCTAATACTTTCGGGTGCAACTCACCGACAACGCCGGCCCTATTCCCGCCAATAACTATTGCTGCCTGTCTGGCTGAGTGGAAACTCTCATCGGAACACTGTTCGAATCTGACTTCCACGCCTAAATGCTTGAGTAAACCTTCCACGACCCCTTTTGCCTCAAAGAAATCGATTGTTTCATCCTCGGTTTGCCACGATTTCTCCAGTCTAAGCCCGCTTAGTAGAGCGCACAGTACCTCAGGCTCATCAGGCAGGTCCTTGGGTCGCGCCATATATACCTTACCCAGTTCAAACAGCCGGATGCCACCATCTTCATGTCGCCTGTTGGTAGCAAGGGCAGCTAAAAGATTAGCTCGCAGGTTAGGACGAAGATACTCCTGCTCGGCAGTCATCGGATTAGTGACACGAAGTGGCATCGGCTTCACGAGCGAAGATTCGGGGAAAAGCTTATTCAGCATTTCCAAACTGGTCAGCGTATAGGTAATTACTTCCTGAAACCCATAACCGTTAAGGCTGCGCCTTATCTCACGCTTCAGCCCAATAACAGGCTCAGGATTCAGCCTGGGTATTGGCTGGCTGAGCATAGTCATTGGCACTTTGTCATAGCCGGTAATGCGGGCTACTTCTTCGACAAGGTCAACCGATAGATGTAAATCACTCCTCCAGTAAGGAGCCGTAGCCACAACCTCAGAAGTTGAATCTCTTCGCTGACAGTCAAAGCCTAGAGAAGTCAAGGTTACTACTATCTGTTCCATGCTGAACTCAGTGCCTAAGACTCTTTTCACCTCATCCTTAGATACTACAATAGGCTCTGGCTCTTTCTTACCAGGATAAACATCAACCACACCTGCAGCCGCTTTCCCACCACCTAGCTCAACAATCAACTGGGTGGCCCGTCTCAGCGCGGGCATGGTAAGTTCGGGACGGATGCCCCTTTCAAATCGCATACATGCTTCGCTGGGTAAACCTAATTTCTGACCGGTATAGTGAATGCTTGCCGGGTTAAAACTGGCGGCCTCCAGCAGTATCGCTGTAGTCTCTTCAATCACCTCGGTATTAGCACCACCCATCACCCCAGCCACTGCTACTGCCCGCCTCTCATCAGCAATAACCAGCGTATCACTGGAAAGGACCCGTTCTACCCCGTCTAGAGTAATTATATGCTCACCCTCAGCCGCTTTACGCACGATAATCTTCTTTCCCATAATTGCATGGTAATCAAAGGAATGGAGCGGCTGCCCGTATTCCAGCATAACATAGTTGGTAATATCGACGATATTGCTTATCGGACGCATCCCGGAAGCCAACAATCGCTGTTGCATCCAGGATGGAGACTCGGCAATCTTCACTCCCGTGGTTAGAGTAGCACAATACCTGGGGCATAAGTCGGGAGCAAGGATTTCCACGGCTATTTGCTGGTCGATAGAAGATGCTGTTTCTTCATAGGCAATTTCAGGAATATGCAGGCTTTGCCCAGTCAGGGCAGAAATTTCCCTGGCGATGCCAATCACACACAGGCAATCAGGACGGTTAGGTGTCACTTCCAAATTCAGAACAGCATCACCCAGATAATCAGTCAGCGGAATACCCACCGGTGCTGATTCGGGCAATACCATGATTCCCTCGTGCCTGTCTGAGATGCCTAGCTCTTTTTCCGAGCAGACCATACCACTAGAGACAACTCCACGAATCTTGGCTGATTTCAAGACGACTACCTGCCCGGTATGCCCATCTACCAGTTGAGCACCGACACGGGCAAAGACTACCTTGTCGCCAACCCTGAGGTTCGGCGCTCCACAAACAACGGTCGCTTGTTCCGTGCCTAAATCAACCGTAGGCAGAGTGAGTCGGTCAGCGTTAGGATGTGGGTTAATAGCTATTATTTGACCAACAATAACGTTTTCCCAGTTTCCACCAATAACCTCCATTCCTTTGACCTCAAGGCCAGCCATGGTCAGCCTCTCAGCTAAATCGGTCAGTGGGAGATTAATATCTACATATTCCTTAAGCCACTTTAATGAAACTTTCATTCACTCTTACTCTTACAAACCTCATAATTGTAAATGTTTACAACCTATCCCCCTACCCCCTTCCCTTAATAAGGGAAGGGGGAGTGTAACTTAGAGAGGGGCATCCGCCCCTCTCTAAGTTCTCTTCCCCCCTCTCCTGTTAGGAGAGGGGAATAAAGGGGGTGAGGTCAGAAATAACCTATATTCTTAACTCTTAAAATTGCCCTAAGAATCTGAGGTCATTGCCATAGAACAGCCTGACATCGTCAATTCCATAGCGTAACATAGGCAGTCGGTCAACACCTATGCCGAAGGCAAAGCTAGTATAAACATCCGGGTCAATACCCCCGCGTTGCAATACTTTAGGATGTGTCATACCTGCTCCCAATATTTCAATCCAGCCGCTATTCCCACACAAGCGGCAACCTTTACCGCTACATACGATACACTCGATAGCCATCTCCACTCCAGGCTCTACGAAGGGAAAATAGTCACAACGGAAACGCACTTTTCTGTCCTCTCCAAAGAAACGGCGAGCAAACTCGTAAAGTGTTCCCTTCAAGTCAGCCATGGTGATGCCTATTCCTACTGCTAGACCGTCAATCTGGTGGAACATAGGCACATGGGTAGCATCACTAGCCTCATAGCGGTAGACTTTGCCTGGCTCAATTACCCTTATCGGTGGCGGCATACTCTCAATAACCCGTGCCGATACCGAAGTAGTATGGGTACGTAGTAACTTCGGCCTTTCTGTGCTTTCCATCCCTGAATCAAGCCAGTATGTTGACATGGTATCACGTGCCGGGTGCTCCGCAGGGATGTTCAACGCCTCAAAATTATAATAGTCCCACTCAACATCTGGTCCCTCTACCACCTGAAAGCCCATAGAACCAAAAATGTCGCATATTTCATGGATGGTTTGAGTGATTGGATGCAAATGCCCGGCTGGAAAAGGATACCCAGGTAGGGTAAAATCGATGCTTTCTCTTTTGGCTAAGGTTAGCTGTGACTCACGGACAGCCTGTTCCTTTTGGCTGAAGCTATCCTCCAAATTGACTTTAACTTCATTTGCGCGAGCACCAAAAGTTTTCCTCTCCTCTAGCGGCAGACTGGCTAAGCTCCGCAGAGCTTGGGTCAGAGCACTCTTCCTGCCCAAATAGCTAACCCGCCATGATTCTAATTCTTTAGTGCTTTTAATGCTGGTTAACTCTTGCAGAGCCTTTAGCCTTAGTTCCTCAAGTTGTTGTAACATGCTTTTGCCTTTTAATTAACGCTATTGAATAGGCGACTACTCTGTTTGAATGAGGGAAGCTCGCATTCCAAAAATCTTCCCGAATCACGGGAAAGGAATATAAAGGGAAATTAGATTAAACGAGCTTCTTATTCCTGAACTTTACCTTTAGCTAGAGTTACCAGATTTGTAAAAGCTTCAGGCTCTTGGACTGCCATATCGGCCAGTATCTTGCGGTTGATTTCAATTCCTGACTTTTTTAAGCCATCCATAAACCGACCGTAGGCAAGCCCGTGGAGTCTGCTAGCCGCATTAACTCGCGAAATCCACAAACGCCTCATATCACCCTTTCGTTCCCGACGGTGAGCATAAGCATAGCTTAACGATTTAAGCATAGATTCATGTGCCCGGCGGTAAAGGGCGTGTTTGGTTGCCCGGTGCCCTTTAGTCAAAACTAAGACCTTATTATGTCGATGACGAGCAGTTACACCTCTTTTAACTCTTGACAAGATATTCTCCTCTTATTTTATTCCATAGGGTAAGAGCCTTTTAATCCGCGCTCTATCAGCAGCATCTACTACGATTTTGCTATCGAAAAGACGCCTAACTCGTTTCGCTTTTCGGACCCGCAAATGACTCTTTGGACCCTTGGTCCGCATAATTTTGCCGCCTCCAGTAATAGAAAAACGGCTTTGTGCACCTTTATGAGTTTTAATTTTTGGCATCTAAGGTTTCCCTACCTCTTCCTTTATTTTTTTAGTCTTCGGGGCAGCTAACGGTGACAGAACTATACTCATCCTTCTTCCAAGCATCAATGGCTGCCCATCTACAGAAGCTGCCTCTTTTAATGATTCTGTCATCCTCTGCAGCAGCTTCCAAGCAATCTCCGGGTGTGTGATTTCACGCCCTCTGAATAACACTACTACCTGAACCTTATCTCCCTCATCCAATAACTTCTTGACTAACCTGGCCTTAGCCTCAAAATCATGACTACCAATTTTAGGTCGTAAACGAATCTCTCTCAAGAGCGCAATTTTATGACCTTTTTTAGCCTCACGCTCTTTCTTCGTCTGCTCATACCTATATTTCCCATAATCAAGCAGACGACACACCGGTGGTACTGCAGTAGGTGCCACTTCAACTATATCGAGGTTTTGATTCCTCGCTACAGTCCGTGCCTGGTCCAGGGTCATAATCCCAAGCTGCTCCCCCTTCTCCCCTACCAGACGAACCTCTTTAGCCCTTATTTCGGTATTAATACGTAGCTCTTTAACTATATGCCTACTGCCTCCTACAAGCACAACTATATCTCAATGAGAAAATATAACACATTCCTACACACTAATCAAATTACACCTTACGCCACTATTTTAAGTCGTTCACTTTACTGGTTATAGCTACCCTCACGGTTTCCTTAAAGTCATTGAAAGATTGGGAAGCTAGCCGCTCACCACTACGCAACCGGACAGATACCGTGGAATCAGCCAACTCTTTGTCACCGAGCACCACCATATACGGCACCTTATCAAGTTGTGCCTGACGAATTTTCAGATTCACCCTTTCCGACCGGGCATCAACCTTTACCCGCACACCCTCGTTTTTAAGTTCATCCTCTAACTTACGAGCGTAGTCCAAATGACGGTCAGCTACCGGAATCACCATCACCTGGACCGGTGCTAACCAGACTGGGAAGGCACCGCCATAGCGTTCGATAAGAAAAGCCATAGTCCTCTCGATTGCACCAACTGACGAGCGATGAATAACAATTGGCTCTTTTTCTTGCTGGTCTTTATCTATATAGGTCATCTTAAAACGTTTCGGCATAACAAAATCATATTGGACGGTGAATGCCGTCTCTTCTTTACCAGCAAAATTCTTCATCTGGACATCAATTTTTGGACCGTAAAAAGCCGCTTCCTTTTCTGCTTCAAAATAGTTAGCTTTTCTTTGTATTAGGACTTTTCGCAACACGTCTTCCGCAAAATCCCAGGCTCCATCATCTTTATAGTATTTTGTGTTATCTTTTCGGTCTCCTAAAGATAATCGATAGCGATAATTGTCGCCGGTGTCCAACCCTAAAGTTGCCGCTATATACTCTATTAAATCTAGCACACCATTTATCTCATCCATCGCCTGGTCTGGCTGACACATAATATGGGAATCAGCCAAACAAAAAGCCCGGACTCTCATTAATCCGGTCAGTTCCCCCGATTTTTCATATCGGAATTGCTTGGCTAATTCCGCAATTCTATAAGGAAGTTCTCTATAAGACCTGGGCTTGCTTGAGTAGAGTTCAAAATGGTGTGGACAGGTCATCGGTCTTAGCATTAATTCTTCTTCTTCCACCTTCATCACCGGATACATCGAATCTTTATAATATGGGTAATGGCCCGAAGTCTTATATAACGCTATATTCGCCAGGTCAGGGGTATAAACATGCTTATACCCTCTTTTTATTTCCTCATCAACCACAAAACGCTCTAGCTCCCTTCTTATTATGGAGCCTTTTTCCGTGAACAAAGGTAGTCCCTTCCCCACCAGGTCCGAGAAGACAAAAAGGTCGAGGTCTTTACCTATTTTCCTGTGGTCTCTTTTCTTGATTTCTTCCTGGAGTGTTAAATATTCATCCAGCTCCTTTTTTGTCTGAAACAGCAGACCATAAATTCTCTGGAGCATCGGTTTTTTTTCTGAACCTCTCCAGTATGCCCCGGCTATTTTATCTAACTTAAGGGCATCCAAGGGAATTTCTTTCGTGAATTTAATATGGGGCCCACGGCACAAATCAACAAAGGAACCCTGCCGATACAAACTAACCTTCTCGTCTGGAATGTCATCGAGCAATTCCAGTTTATACGGCTGAGCAGCAAATAAACGCAGGGCATCCTCTTTAGTCACCTCTTCTCTAGTAAAGGGCACATTCGAGGCAATTATTTCCCGCATCTTAGCCTCAATAACCGGCAGGTCATCAGGAGTCAACGAGTGGGGCAAATCAAAGTCATAATAAAAACCATTGTCAATAGCTGGTCCGATGCCAAACTTAGCACCGGTGAATATAGACCGGACTGCCTCAGCCATAACATGAGCGGCGGAATGTCGCATTACTTCCAGCTTTTCGTTACTATTCGTTTTTTCACCTTTATCAGTAACCATTACAGAAATCCTCTAATCTACTAAACGAAAACCTCCCGCCCGGTTTAGGGAGAAGAGGTTTTACCATTACTACTATTAAGCTGAGTTAATAATATTGATTAATTTACCCAACAAAACGATCTGATTAGCTCCAATCTATTGTCTACAGGCTTTATTATACCAGCCATAAGGTATCAGTGCAATCACCCTGATTTGTTCAGCCCTGTAAACCTCTCATCAGCACATATCAGCTATTGTCTCGCTTCGTTCATGCACCGAATCCCTTACGGTAGACTAACTCTCTTTGAAATGCAAGCTGAAACTCACAGAGTCGAACAATCCGAGCTGAGACTTTCCCCTCTGCTATTTCTAACATTCCCACAGTACCCAATTCAAAGAGACCATTAGGCAGGGTAGGGCTACCGGGATTCACCAGAAGGACACCCTTATACCTTTCCACCACAGCTATATGGGTATCTCCGGAGACAACAACATCCACGGTCCCGCCGAATTCTCTCTCCATTGCGTTCTCGAAAGTACGCAGTGGCACGTTTAAGTCAAACGCATGGGTGAGCCCCACCTTTAATCCATCTATATTGAGGGTATGGCTATCCTCTACTCGATGGTCTCGGGGAAGCTCTCTATCTCCGTTCCCTAGTGCTGCTATCACCGGTGCTATAGCTTCCAATTCATCCAGGACGTCGGAAACGTATATATCCCCAGCATGAAGAATCAGGTCAACACCATTAAAAGCTACTTTAACATGGGGAGGCAGCATCTTGGCATCCCTTGGAATATGGGTATCAGCAATCAGTCCGATGCGCATTCTTGCATCATTATAAGCAGCCCTCTGCTCTTCGTCAAGAAACAAAGGCGGACTGAATAGGTTTAGTGCCGCTTTAAGAAGTTGGTGTGGACGAAGATATAACCGTATCAGGTGCTTTTTGGTGGACGAGCTTAGCCAGCCAGATACTCACCTCGTAAAGAATAATCAATGGAAAAGCAACAAGACTCTGATTTATCGGGTCAATGGTTGGGGTGAGTATAGCAGCAAGAATAAAGGCAAAGATAATTGCTGGCTTCCGTTTATCGGCAAGCCATTTTGGCGTGATAACGCCAACCCTTGCCAGGAACGTGGTCACGACTGGCATTTCAAACACTAGGCCAATTGCCACCAGCAATTTGGTCACGACTAAAATATAATTACCAATTTTAATCTGGGGAGTAGCGATACCACTGCCGAAGCTCATTAAGAACTTCATTGCCGGCGGTAACAAGACAAAGTAGCCAAAAACAACCCCACCAGCAAACATGAGCACTATCCAGGGGAGTACTAATAGGACATACTTTCTTTCCTTCCCGGTTAGCGCTGGTAAAACGAACATAAGGAATTGATGGATAAAAAAAGGCATCGCCAGGATAATACCACTGGTTAAGCATACCGTCATATAGGTGCTGACCATCTCAGTCAGTTCGATGTAAACGAGGTTAATCCCACCTGTAGGCAGAATCAAAATGTCGAAAATCTGCTGGGCGAATATAAAAGAAATGCCGGTGGTAATGCCTAAAACGATGACACATCTAACTAGCCGACGCCGAAGCTCTAAGATATGTCCCAAGATGGTCAGTTTACCATCATTGCTCATTATAATTCATTCAGGAGGGACTGCCTTTGGTTAACTGTTTTTGACTATCAGTGTGGAGTCCTTTTTCTTGTTCTTTCGTCTCTTTACTTATTTGCTCAGTCAAATCAAAGGCCGCTTTTTTGAAATTGTGTACCATTTTCCCCAGCGTGCGGCTGACTTCAATAATCCTTCCCGGCCCCCATATCATCAAGGCAACGATGATGACTAATAATATTTCTCCCGTACCCATACCAAATAAGTCCATTACACGCCCCTTCGAGACTATTGGTGATAATTCAAGGTAACATATTGTAAATAGCCCACGCTTACGCGCTGCGGTGATAGTAGGTCAAGTGTCAAATGTTGCTAAACTTTGGTCTGTTCGGTAGTTTTTCCCTGGGTTTTGTTCTTTTCCTCTTCGTCATCCTCACCGCGCTGTGCTTTTCGGAATTCCCTTATTCCCTTGCCAATAGCACCACCTACCTGAGGCAGTTTCCCCACCCCGAAAACGATGAGGATAATTACCAAGATAATTAATATCTCCCATATTCCGAATGGTCCGATTCGCATAACCACCTCCTCCAATGAAAAGTGCTCTCAGTTTACCTGAAGTCACCGATTGATATTTTTCTTCTTATCCTCTTTTAGCGTAGTCTTGCCTTTTTGTCAATAAAGCTCCATTCACCTTCGCACTTCATCACCCTGTCTAATCTCTACGCCAGGGATATACTTATCCTTGTTAGCTTGCAGGTCGAGGTCCAGAGTAAGATAGCGTTCCAAAGGCAGTAAGACCTCATAGTTAGCCCGCCGAAGGTCAATAGCTTTCAGATAGTGCCTACACCGCTCGCACACATACAGTCGGTAGAGCCCTTCATCATCGGTGAAATAATTTAAGGCATTCATTTCCTGTGTACCACAATATGGACACTCAAGACGTTGAAATAACCACTGGGCATCACATCGAGAACAAAGAAGCCATCTTCCACCGCTTTCATTCTCCAGAACAGCAAAATCTGGACTACCGCCACAGATTGGACAATATCCACGCCGCCAATGCTCCTGGTCTACACGGCTAATTAAGGCTTCGCTATGACTGAGCAAGAAAGGTCTAAGAACGGCCTGGATTATGAATTCTAAAAGAGCTCCGTGCAGTCCACCAATCGATAATTGAGGGGATAATTGACTTCCTTCGTACCAAGCTTTGGTCGCTTCTTTCAGATGGGCACGGCAGGAATCTGAGTCTTCTAGGTTCTCCGGCACCTCATCCAAAATCTCCGGATAGCTGGCACAGACACCAACAACTTCTCCAAATACCTTCCACAGTAGTGCCCAATCGAGGGAAAGGTCATCAAACCTCAATATTGGTGAACCATTCATCAACCGGTTAGTGATAGCTTCATCACTCAAACTGAGACTCGGCACGCCTGCACGCGCCCTAGCCTCAGCTTGAATATTCAACAACCGTCGGTAGACTTCGAAAGTCTTAGGAAGAGACCCTTCCTTCCCCTCCCATTCCTCCAACCTTTTCAGTATCTTGACATCCATTCCTGTGGTCACCAGGGTCTTTTACTCCTTACCTGTGGAGACTTCCTCATACCATTTACCATGATGCGCCTTGGCATATTCGGCTGATACTTTACCCCGCGCCATAGAACCCCATGCTCCCGTTCTCCACGGACGCATAAGTGGATGGATGGCTGAAAGATAAATATGCACAAAGAACATAGAAGCAGTGACAATAAAAGAAACATCATGAATAAATATCATCCACTGCCAAAGTACCGCCGGGGCTATGTCTTTCAAAAACCACATGATAAATCCAGTTACAACAAAGAGTACCCCGAAGACAAGTACCATTAACCACCACATCTTCTGTCCGGTATTCATGTGCCCCTGGGGTGGCATCGATTCTTCGTCACAAAGAAAATAATAACGTGGAGCTGCTTGCAACCAACCAAGGTCTTCTGTTCCCCATTTAAACGCATCCTTTATCCCACTCATTGTCGACTTCCAATTAATGGGGATATAGATAAGTGGTGCCACGACAAAAAGTACCGCGGCGATACGATGCAAAGCACGTGTCCAGCTATCCTGAGCTAAAATTGCCAATTGAGGAATAAATAATATGAGCCCCGTGAGAAACAGGACGGTAAAAGCACCAGCATGAATCCAGTGTAAAACTCGTGTTGGCTTTCTATAGCGTTCAACTTCTTGTGCCATTCTTATTTCTCCTTTCCAGTGGGGAGTTCTTTGGCTAGTTTCGCTTGTCTTGCAATAACAAAATTCAATGCTAACCCTAATAAGGTTAGACCTCCCACTGCCCAACCCACAGGCTGAATAACATCTTGCCAGGCAATGGCTATTCCCGAAACTTTAGGACTGGCCGGAAGCCCGTAAACTTGAGGCGCTTCCTCAAGGACGTATAACACATGCAAACCATCAAGTTCCTTGTCGCCATAGAGGTTGGCGTTTACAAATCCTTTGGATTTAAGTGTCTCAACCCGTTGCTTCGCTTCCACCACAAGAACATCGCGGCCGCCATATTCCAGAGCTTTGGGTGGGCAGCTTTTAACACAGGCTGGCGCCATACCCTCTACAATCCGGTTTAGTCCCGGAGTGGTGCAAAACGAGCATTTGTCCATTTTGCCTACACCGGTGATTAAATTCTTGTCCAGGCGCGGCACATTAAATGGGCATGCATCCACACAGTAACCGCAACCGGTGCATGTATCCTTATTATAAGACACTGTACCAAATTCATTATGGTACAATGTCCCATTGGGGCACACCTTAACGCAACCGGCATCAGTACAGTGCATACAGGAGCGACGGTTAAATAGCCATTTTATCTTGCTATCCTGACTGACTTCATTAAAAGCCATCTTTAACCAGGTAGTTGGTTGCAGGTCGGGCGGGTTTTCATAGCTACCACGGTTACTAGCCTTAACACCATTCTGTACTGTGGTTATTAATTCGTCATCTTCATTCCACTGCTTACAGGCTACCTGACAGCCCCGGCAGGCAGTACAGCGAGTTGCGTCATATAAAATTGCTTTATCTGCCATCATTTCCTCCAATCAATACTCGACTAAGCCTTACGAACATCGACCAAGAAAGCTTTATATTCTGGAATCATCGTGTTGGCATCACCAACATGGGGAGTAAGGAGATTGGCGCTATCACCAGTAGACAGACCGGTGTAACCCCAGTGCCAGACCATACCTATCTGGTGAACCTTCTGCCCGTCCAACTGGAACGGCTTAAAGCGCTTAGTGACCACAGCAACCATTTTTACCTGGCCGCGCGCCGATTCCACAATAACCTTTTCTCCATTAGCGATGCTCTTTTCTGCAGCGAGTTCTTCACTCATCTCAACAAAGGGTTCGGGCATAGCCTCGACAAGCCAGGGCAGGTTCCGGGTCATCTGTCCAGCCTGCCAGTGTTCGCAAACCCGGTAGGTTGTACATACTATCGGGAAGCGGTCGGATGAACCTTTTTC
>JAZDPB010000161.1:0-9189 GCA_043797985.1 Chloroflexota bacterium | reverse complement strand
CGCCCACCATTGAAACCGGGATTGAAGGTACCAAGAGGATTCGTTATTACTCGAGTAGTGCGCGCAGGAAATGGGCGAAATTCTCAACGTTTTCCAGTTCGTTGCCTGCTCTTCTAAATTCTAGAGCTATTTCGCCCTGACCAGCCTCCTCGAAGAGTCTGGCAATTCTCTTTAACAATTCCTGGGCTCTGAACTTTAGTAAGCCATCGATTTGAGACAATGCCGAAGATAGTTCTTCTTTCCTTGCCTCAAGCTGGTTAATTTCCTCGCGTAACTTCTCAGTTCCAGGAGACGTGGGCTTGTCTTGACCGGAGTGAAGCGTATTTAGCTTAGCGGAAAGCTCTTTTTTCTCGTTTTCCAGCTTGTGTAGCTCATCCTGTTGCTTTTGAACCAGATTCTTATAGTATCTAATCTGTTTCTCAAGCTCGGCTGTCTCAGCTTTCAAATTTCCTTTGTCGCTTGACCGAACTTTGGCTGAGTCCTCTCGCTCTTGTGTTGCGGACAATAGCCCTCTGATATCTTTGAGCACGTCCATATTGGAAACGCTTCGGTCAGGCTTTTTGGCTTTCATGGGTAAGAAGCTCCTTCGCCAGATTCCGGTATTCGTCAGCCCCTGCCGACTTTGAGGCGTAAAAATTTATCGGTATTTCATGGACTGGCCCCTCGGCAAACTTTACGTGCCGATATATGATTGTGGAAAAGACAAGGTCTCCGAAGGTCTGCTGGATGCTATTGGAGACCTCCTCGCTCAGTTTCGTCCTCCTATCGTACATAGTTCTAAGCACACCTTCTATTTTAAGAGTAGGGTTCACCTCTTCCCTGACGAGGTTGATTATCTGTAGGAGGTGTTTCACACCGAAAAAGGTGAGGGGTTCGCACTGAACGGGTATAAGGACGCTATCGGCAGCTGCCAGCGCATTGACCACGAGGATGCCCAGTGTAGGAGGGCAATCAATGAAGATATAATCAAAATCCCCCTTTATGGGAGCCAGCTTTTTGTTGAGGACTTTCTCGCGCCCTATTTTCCCCGCTAACTCCGATTCTGCCATAGCCAGGTCCAGATGAGATGGAACCACGAAAAAGTTGAGGGTCGGCCTCCTTAATATAGTGTCCTTCATGTTCACGTTGGGGTCGACCAGGACCTGGTAGATAGATTTCTCAACCTGTAAAGGATTGATGCCCAAGCTGACCGTCAGGGAGGCCTGCGGGTCAAGGTCAACGACGAGAACGGTCTTGCCCATATCGCAGAGACTTGCCCCTAGGTTAATGCATGTCGTAGTCTTCCCTGTTCCGCCCTTGTGCTGGGCTACGGCGATGATTTTACCCATTTCTTTCCCCTTAGCGTGTTTTAGACACTTGCTCTGCTATCGGTCATCTAATTACATAGATTTTATATCCGATTGTTTAATAATGCAATCTATGCGCTTCAAACCTTTCTAAACCACGACATTTTTGTGATAACTTTCTACTATTTTAGTATATGGAGTAACTGACGTAGATGGCTCCGGCTACAATAGAATGGATGACGATCGAGACGTCAAACACTTTGAGTCTATTTTGTTTTTGTGCTATTCGTGTTTTTGCCAAGTTCCTTGATTAGCTTTTCAACCCTGGCTTTTACTTCGTCCCTGATTTGCCTTACTTGTTCTAGCGGTTTCCCTTTCGGGTCATCGAGCTGCCAATCCTCGGTGGGGACAAAGCTGGCCGGGCAGACTCCCTCAACACCGCAACTCATGGTTATTACACGGTCGACACCTTCCAGCATCTCCAGCGTGAGCGGTTTCGGTTTTTGATGGCTGATGTCGATACCGACCTCGCGCATTGCCTCGACCACTACAGGATTGACACTATCAGCCGCCTGGGTACCGGCTGAAAAGCCCTTTGCCTTCCCCTGTGCTATCTGGTTAAAAAAGGCTTCAGCCATCTGGCTACGCCCGGCATTGTGGACACAGACAAACAGAATTCTCTTTGTTTTGGCTTCGGTAATCAATCCGAGCCTCCTTCACTTTTATCAGTCCTGGTACTATCTACCTGTCCCCGGCAGTCCTCGATAACTTCCCTTGGTATCAATTTTAAGGCTACTATAATTAGTCCGGGGACAATGATGATGTCGTCAAGATAGCCAATTACCGGAATAAAGTCGGGAATGACATCGAACGGTAAACATGTGTAACCTATGGCAACCCATAGGATGACCTTAGCCAGCTTCGGTGTACGGTGGTCTTTGAGTACAAGACGATACACCTTAAGTTCATGCTTGATGTGCTGCCCAACTGGTCTAAGCTTGGCAAACATACGTTTTCACTCACCATTCATAAATAGTGTAAGGGGCCGACTTTAAAGTGGTTTGAGACTTTGTTAAATCTTATTGTTTGTTGTTTCGACCGTTACTTCTAGTATAGAACGAACAGAGCAGCCTATCAAATGCTGGCACTCAAATGAGTATTTCATCGAACAACCAAAAAGTTGCCTGTTTGAGTCAAGCTCTCGTTACATTTCAAGAGCCGTTCTGTGATGTGGTAGACTTATAGCACAAGTTTCGAGTAAGAAACCAGCAGGGAAGAGGGCTTACAAGAGAGTAGTTCATGGTTGATTTAGGAGACACCGATAGCTCGCCCTTCGACTCTTTGGCAATGGCGTATGATTCCTGGTTTGACGAGGAGGGAAGGCTTACTTTTGCCATAGAGGTCAAAGCTCTGCAAGAGGTGCTGTCACTGCTGCCTAAACCATGGCTTGAGGTAGGAGTAGGGAGTGGACGTTTCGCTCAAGCACTGGGTATAGAGACCGGAATAGACCCATCGGTTAAGCTCTTGGAAGTGGCACAACGCCGGGGAATAACAGTGTTTCGGGCCAGGGGTGAAGAGCAGTTCTTCCACGCACAAACCTTTGGGGCCGTGTTCCTGATTCTAACTCTCTGCTTTGTTGATTCGCCGATTGCAGTGCTGCAAGAGGCGTGTCGTATCCTTAAACCGGAAGGTAAGCTCGTGCTGGGTCTGGTATTGCGAGAAAGCCCCTGGGGCAAATTTTACCAGTCAAAGAAAATGCAGGGGCACCGTTTCTATAAGTATGCCAGCTTCTATAGCTACCCGGAAGTAGAAAGGTTACTCACCGATTCAGGGTTCACTATTGAGAAGGTTATCTCTACCCTTTTTCAGAAGCCCGATGAGGTGAGGAAAATGGAAAGTCCGAGAGAAGGCTTTTTGGCTGATGCGGGCTTCACTGTAATTACAGCCAGAAAAAGACTGTGATACATTCCCCCTAGCCGGAATCCGCCTTATCTTATTCTAGTCACGATGGAGATATCAGATGCTCAAGATTGAGTTGGTTCATATGCCTAGCATAGTTAGTCTTGCTATCTGAAACACCAGGATAGCTATTGAGAATGAGAGTACCAGTTGAAAACCTACGGAAAAAGCTGTCCAGCGCCAGCTCCCGGTCTCCTGGCGAATCACGGCAACGGTGGCGGCGCAGGGAATGAAGAGTACTTGGACCACCAGGAAGGCTAAGGCTGAAGCCGGCACCAGCATTTCCTTTAATGCTTGAGTAAACCCGGCTTCACTCCCGCCGGTTAATACTCCCAGAGTAGCTATGGTGTTCTCTTTAGCTACAAAACTGGACAGTAGAGCCACCATTAGTTGCCAGTTCAAACCCATTAGCTTTCCCAGTGGCTCAAGCCATCTCCCAACATGAGCCAGGAAGCTTTCTTCGATACTATTTCCCGGGAAACTGGACAACAGCCAGACAAAAATAGAAACGACCAGTATGACTGTTCCGGCGCGTTTGACGAAGGCGACTATTCGTCGCCAGCTGGTCAACCCTATTATTCGGAGATTAGGCGAATGGTAAAGTGGCAGCTCCATTATCAAAGCCGTTCGCTCACCGCCGAGAACAAATCGGTTCAATATGAGACCTGTAACTACCATCATGAGCAGGCTGAACAGGACAATGCCTATCGAGACCAATGTTGCTTTGTTTCCGAAGAAAGCTGCAGCCACTATGGCAATTACTGCCATCCTGCCGGTACAGGGAATCAACGAGGTCAGCAGTATCGTTAGAAGACGGGCTCGCTCTGATTCTATGATGCGTGTTCCCATTATCGCCGGAACATTGCATCCAAAACCCAGAATCAAGGGCAAAACCGACTTGCCATGCAACCCTATGAGGTGCATAAATCTATCTGTGACAAATGCTACCCTTGTCATGTAGCCGGTGTCCTCAAGACATGCCAGGGCGAAGAAGAAGAAGAACAATATCGGAATGAAGGTCAGTGCCGTCCCCACACCACTCAGAATGCCGTCACCCAGCAAGCCCGACACCCAGCCGGGCAGGAAGTAGAGGTTGTCATATACTATTTCCCGTGTCCTTTCAATCAGACTTACTTCAAGAAAGCGCTGTATTGGAACGCCGATGCTATAGACCAGCCAGAAAACGATGCCCATAATCGCTATCAGAATGATCAGGCCTAGTATCGGATGAGTCGCAGCGCGGTCAAGCTTTTCCGTCAATGAAACCTGTCCTATGGGTGGTTTTTGTTGAGTCGTACCCACCATTCTCTCGACCCATTCGAACCGCAGCGTGGCTATAGTTACTGCAGCAGATTCATGCTCTTTCAGAAATGATTCCAGTGCTGACCATTTGTTTTGCGGGAGGCTTTGCCGGACCAGCTTGTTAATCTGTTCATCACCTTCAAGCAGCTTCATTGCCGCCCAGTGGCTTGGGTAGGGAGCGATGCTCCCGTTAGTCAATAGCTCTTCGACATGGTCTATGGCTGTCTTTATCTCGCTGTCAGACTCGATATGCCTGACGTCTCGGGACTTCATCGGCTGACTTGACTCGCGCTCAATTATCCTTACCAGTTCGTTCAGACCCTGGTTCCTATTAGCAACCATTGGTACGACCGGTATATTTAACGCTGATTCTAGAGCTTGGGAATCAACCTTTGTTCCCTGCTGCCGGGCAACATCCGTCATGTTAAGAGCAATTATCAGCCGTGGTGCCAATTCAATGAGTTCAGCTACCAGATACAGATTGCGCTCCAGGCTAGCCGCATTAAGGACAGCCACAACCATATCCGGTTTCTCTTTAACCAGATAGTCCCTGGCGATTTGCTCTTCCGCAGAGTTAGCGGTGAGACTGTATGTACCCGGCAAGTCAACAAAGTTGATATTCAGGTTGTTGTAGCGCAGAACGCCGGTTTTCTGTTCTACAGTTTTCCCGGGCCAGTTGCCCACATGCTGCGAGAGGCCCGTCAACAGATTGAAAACTGTGCTCTTGCCGACATTAGGCGGTCCGGCAAGAGCGACAACAATGCTCTTTTTCCCGGTTTTCTCTAGCATACACCTTTGCTTCTGGTGAGGACTATTTTCTCAGCAATTCCTCGACCAAGGGCAACCTCTGTATCATGAACCTTAACCAAAACCGGGCCACTGCCGAAATTTCTAAGCATCTTCACCAGGCTGCCAGGAGTAAAACCCATGGATAGACAGCGTCCTAACATTCCTCGTCCGCCCGAATACGATTTCACGATGCCTGATTCGCCGGTGGGTAGCTTGGCGATAAGGATTTCCTCCACCTCGGAGGTTTTCGCCTCAGGAGAAATCGGCTTGGCTAGGAGCAACGCCGCCGTCTCTCTTTTTAGCCAGCGCCTTTGCCCGTCAAGTTTTAGTTCAATGGAGCCATCGCTGTTCTTCTTCTCCACGGTCACAAGTGTCTTTGGCTTTAATCCCAACTTGTCGATGTCTCTTAGTAGATGAGGGGTCTCCTTGGCAACAATCTCGATACACGCACTCTGTCCCGGTGCGAATTCTGAAAGGGGTAGAAGTTCCTGTGTTTTTATGTTTCCCTTCTTGTCGGGGATAGGATAACCATGAGGGCAGGTGTCAACATTCCCTAAAAGGGATGCTAACTTCTTCTCAGTCTCAGGCGAAGTAGCATGTTCCAGCCGGCAGGCTTCTCGGTGCACCTTGTCCCACTTCACTCCCAGTATGTCGGTTAAAAACCTCTCCCACAAGCGGTGTCGCCTTACTATCGAGATGGCTCTTTCGTTGCCAGTAGAGGTAAGCATCGACCCCTTATTAGGCTTGTATTCGATGAATCCCTCACTCTCAAGTCTTCGCAACATATCAGTGACCGCCGGTAGGGACACTCCTAAATCTTTGGCTAAAGCAGAGGTCGAAACCGGTGTCTCAATCTTCTGTATTTTGTAAATCGCTTCCAGATATTCTTCTACTCTTTCACTATCCATTTTGTCTCCAATAATTAAGCTGGCTTAATTTAAGCCAGCTTAATTATAACAAGTATTTTCAAGATAGTCAAGTGGTTGCCAGTCAATAGTTTAGCTGGTGGAAAACAGCGTGATAATCTGCTTCTTATTATCTGAGTACTCAGGCGTAGATGTTAGAGGGCACTGCTCTAACTGGACTTTGCCGTTGCGGAGTTCTGCGGCGAATGCGAGACAGGAAGAGAAGCCACACTGTTTTTCACAGCTCGTTCGAGGTAGCAGTTTAAAAATAGCATAAGTGGTTGGAAGTGAACGTTCCCTTGAGCTAGGCGTAAGACTGTAGCGTTTTTGCCAAATTTGATTGACCAGGTCTACTGCTTCACTGGCATTTTGGGAGGCAGTAGATGCCTCGGCAACCATACCGACCTGGATTTCGTGAGGACGAAAGGCGTATCTCCGGCCATTGCTTGTCCCGATGAGAACTCGATTCTCCTGGTCGTAGTAGGTGTCATCAAGCACCGTGTTAAGATACGGCAGAGCGGCACTGATATCCTCCGGCAATGTTATTAGGATCCCGTAACGTCCGCTGCCGGGATGGTGATGGTCCTCGACCAGCTCAAATCGATGTGTGGTTATTAACTTCTCCATCATTTTGATTGTAGCATAGTCTTTTAGGCACAAACAAACTCGAATACCTGTGAGATATGAAATGCCAACAATGACCGAATAGAGCCGACCGGTACGGTTCTTACTTTTGGTTGCTAAAAGGTAGGAAACCTCAAATGTCATTGCGAGGGCACGTTAGTGCCCGTGGCAATCTCGTTATTGGCAGGACTGAGATTGCTCTCGCCTGCCAAAGAACTTGTTCGGCGAGCATGTCGCGGAGCCTGTCCTGAGCGCTATGTCATTCTGAGCGTAGCGAAGAATGACATGAATGTATTACTTTTGATACAAAGCTCTTATTAGGGGAAGGGGATACAGGGGATAGGGTCATACTAGAACAGATATTCATCAACTAAAAGAGAGCAGAAACGCCAGTACAAGCGATTGACAGCAACTGAGGCATTAGTATATCATTTTCCAATAGCCTTCATTTTTCGGATGTACTAATGATAGAGAAAAAACAATCTAACCCGGCTAATAACTTAACTGCAGATATTCCAAAGGTTACTCTACTTTCAATGTATGAGATGATGCTCAGGATACGTAAGGTCGAGGAGAAAATCATTGCTGTCTATCCTGAGCAAGAGATGCGCTGTCCTACTCACATTTCTATTGGGCAAGAAGCAGCGGCGGTGGGTGTCTGCACTGCATTACGAGCGGATGACTATATCTTCAGCACCCATCGTTGTCATGCTCACTACCTAGCTAAGGGTGGCGATATAAGGCGTATGTTTGCTGAATTATACGGGAAGAAGACGGGGTGCACCGGAGGCAAGGGTGGTTCGATGCATCTGACCGATGAGTCTGCGGGTATGATGGGTACATCGGCAATTGTCGGTGCCTAAATCCCACTAGCAGTCGGGGCAGCATTAGCCTTTAACATGCAAGGCAGTGAGCGTGTTGCCGTTACCTTCTTCGGTGATGCCGGGGTGGAGCAGGGGATATTCCATGAAAGCCTGAATTTTGCTGCTCTTAAACGGCTGCCAGTGATTTTTGTGTGCGAAAACAATTTTTATGCTACCCAGTCGCCAATAGCTAATCGGCAAGCACTGGATAATATTTTTAGACGCAGTGAGATATATGGTATACCGGGCGAGCGGCTGGATGGTAACGATGTGCTTGCGGTCTATTTGGCGACACAGAAAGCAATCCAGCGATGTCGACAAGGAGCGGGCCCTACCCTTCTTGAGTGTCGCACCTACCGTTGGAGAGAGCATGTACGGTCCAAATTATGACTGGGATATGGGCTACCGGACTAAGGTGGAGGTAGAGGAGTGGATGGCAAAAGACCCGGTAGAGAGCTGGAAGAAACGGCTTATCAAGGCTAAACTTACTAACGAGGCTAATTTGGGTTCGATGGTTGCCAGGATTGATGAAGAAATTGAGTCGGCTTTTGCCCTGGCGAAGAATGACCCTGTCCCTGATGATGCTGTCTTCTTTGAAGATGTTTACTAAATTCGAGAGGTTTTGATGAGGGAATTAAAGTACTGGGAGGCATTGAGTGAAGGACTGATTCAAGCTATGGAGGCTGATGAGTCAGTCTTTGCTATGGGAGTCGGGGTGGACGACCCGAAGGGTATCTTCGGTACTACTCTTGGGGCACACCGCCGATTTGGTGACAAGCGTGTGTTTGACATCCCTCTTTCGGAGAATGCTATTACTGGCGTTGCTGTTGGCGCCGGTCTTTGTGGCATGAGGCCGGTCATGGTTCATGCCCGGAACGATTTTATGCTGCTCACGATGGACCAGCTAATAAATAATGCTTCGAAATGGTACTATGTTAGTGGTGGCAGTAGCCACATACCGATAACTATTCGGGCGATTATCGGAAGGGGCTGGGGGCAGGGAGCTCAACACTCTCAGAGTCTCCAGGCGACTTTTGCCCATTTCCCTGGTCTTAAGGTAGTAATGCCGGCCACTCCTTATGATGCCAAGGGCTTGCTCATTGCCAGCATCAAGGATAATAGCCCCGTCATCTTTATCGAGCATCGGCAGCTTTATGAACAAAAAGGTGAAGTACCGGAAGAATACTACGAAGTAGAATTAGGCAAGGCTGCAGTAAGACGTCCCGGCACCGATGTTACTATTGTGGCTACTTCCTTTATGGTTTCCGAATCGTTGAAAGCTGCTGAGATTCTCAAAAATCGTGGTATTAACGCTGAAGTTATTGACCTTCGAACCATCAGTCCTATGGATGATGAACTTATCTTCGATTCAGTACGTCGCACTCACCGACTTGTTGTTGCTGATACAGCCTGGCGAAGCTTTGGGTTAGGTTCTGAGGTCATCGCTAGAGTTGTTGATAA
>JAZDPB010000151.1:0-2691 GCA_043797985.1 Chloroflexota bacterium | reverse complement strand
ACCGTTCGCAGCCGCGGCAAGCTCTATGTGGTAACTACCGACGGCGAGGTCTTCAAGCAGGAGCCTAATCCATCTGATAGCTTGCAGCAGGCAGTCGGAGTGTGCGAGATGGTCTCGCCGCAATATTACGGTCTGCTGAGGTGGGTTGGTGTTCCACTACCGGACTACAGCTTTGCCACTGAGCCCGAAGTGAAAGAGCGCAAGATCGATGACGTATTAAAGAAGCTCAAAGAGGGCGTTGAGGAAATTCAGGGGAGTGGCAATTTCAGACAATTCCTGCTCACCATGTCCAAGTTCCACGATTACAGCATCGGTAACCTTATATTGATAACTATCCAAAGACCTGACGCTACAAAAGTCGCTGGCTTTACCACCTGGAAGGACCTCGGCAGGTGGGTAAAGAAAGGCGAGAAGGGAATCGCTATCCTGGCACCATGCCTGCCGCCGAAGGGAACGAGGACTGTGCAGCCTAAAGCCACCGAGGGTGAAAATGAGGAGGGAGAGCCGGAAGATAAGGATGAAATTCGCCCTTTGTATTTTAAGGTAGTTTACGTATTTGAGACCACACACTGTCCATGACCTTGAAATCACCGACGTTCCAAACAGGCTGCTGCTTATATCGGCGAAGCTCTTTCGGCCTTTTTAACTTCATTGAGGTAATCTTGTGTTCCACAGCATGTTCAGTTCGACCCAGCTCATCGGCTATTTCTATAATACTTAATCCGTCCTTTACGTAGCTTTCTTTCAACCGGTCAATTTCTGCCTGCGTCCAGAGCGTAGAATTTTCAGGTAACTTCTTTATCCCCTGCCGGCTTAATCTGAGTCTGGTGGCTCTATTATATATGGCTGACCTATTCCTGTCGGGTAAAGCTACCAGGATAGTATCCCATGAGGCGGAAGGCCAAAGCATCCGCAGAAGTTTGGTTTCCTCGGCACTCCAGCGGTTTTCCTGGGAACAATGGGGCTGGAGACGCTGGATTCTGACTACCTGGTTGAAGCCTGCCTTCCAGACTATGGTCGCCTTGATGTGCTCCCGGTCGTGCCGTATCTCTACCCTGTCTATCAGAAGGGTGAGTAAACGGTTACGCAGGCTGCTGGGATTCTTTTCCCAGTTACTTTCCAGATTCTCCAGAAATTCAGTTACCCTCTCAATATCTACCGGCGTTGTTTTAGGCGGTGGAGATTTCTCTCCGAGTAATTCGATCTGTTCTTTAACTTCCTGTATCAATTGCCAGTAGGTTTCCTCCCGCTCCGGGTCATCGGTGCCAAGGTATTTCTTCAAGTTCGATAAACGGGTACTTAATTCTGTATCCTGACGCCGCCATCGGGCTTCTTCCAGGCTGTATTCGCTGGTTTCCGACTTAAGCTTTTCCAGTATTACCTGAGCATGAGAGGTAAAGTCAAGATATCGTAGAAATTCTCTGGTGAGTGGAAGAGTGAGTAAATGGTCTTCGATATAAAGACATCTTTGACCAATCCCCAGGTGTTTATCATGATCGCATGCCCAGCGTTTCCTGGTGCTGTAGGCGGCGATTTTCCTCGGATATTCGTGATTATAGCAATAAAGCAGCCCGGCCCATTCCATCGGTTCGGCATAGGCGGCTTTCCCCCTCGGTTTGTTGGATACCGCTATTTCATAGGCCTGAAGGAACAGGTCAACCGGTACAATAGCAGGGTGATTATCTTCTATAATGATATCACTCCACTCCCAGATACCAATCAGTCTGAGGTTGGTGGCCAGATTCTTAAGACAGTTAGTAGTGATAACATAGCCAACGTCACTCTTGCGGTACAGCCTTAGCGCAGACCTTGTCTCCATATACTTTAGTTCATCTGAAAAGAATGGAAAGACAATGCCTTGAACGGTCAGAGACTGTACAGCTTTAAATATGGACCTCTGTTTCACCAGTTCCTTGAGAGCGGTAATAACTATTTCCTGATGGGGTGGATACGGCTGCCACTTGCCCAGAATGTAAGAGCCATCATTCCTCTGTCCTTCGATTTCGACGATGTAGCCCGGGCATACCGGGCTGCCCACATGCCTTCCCTGCGCTGCCTTCGATACCCGTCTCCGCCCCAGCCTGATTCCCATCTTCTTCATTTCTTCCGCCGAGTCATCGATATCATCGGCCAGGCAGTCCCAGTCGCGGGATACGGCAGGATTATACACTCCTTCCGGAGTTCGGATCCTGCATCTTTGCTCTTTAAGTAGTCTGAGTAACTTGTAGCCAAGCACGCGGTCGCGGTCGCGCGAAAGACGGCTCATTCCTTCAGTAAGATAGACCGTACCCATTTCACCGGTCTCTACCCTCTTCCATAATGCCTTGAGCCCCGGCCGCTTGTCTTCTCCCAGCGAGCCGGATAGCCCCAAGTCGCGGCAAACGATAGCGATTTCGCCATCCTCCATAGTTAGAGATAAATCCTCGCGGTTATGGATGGAATCAAGCCATTTTCCTACCATGTCAGACTCTATGTTGGAATGGTAGCCGTCTTTCTTAGCCAGGACTACCAGCTTGGCCACTTCGTGTATGGACTCCCTGCTGTCCTTGACCTGCCCCTGCGAGGATACACGCCCATAGATAAAGGCTTTCTTGTGGGGCAGGCTTCTCAGGTCTCCTTCGGTGGGTATGGACCGGGCTTTTTTGATGCTGCGTATGAGTTCGTCAAGCTCCATAGTTGGGCGCCTCCTTC
>JAZDPB010000130.1:0-12284 GCA_043797985.1 Chloroflexota bacterium | reverse complement strand
ATCCGCATAGTGCTCGATATCAACCACAGCCAGGAGCCGGCCTCCTCGCTTCCAGGTGCAAATAAAAGCCGCAATTTCCATAAGACGGCTGGCGATGTAGCACGCTTCCTCAGTCACCCCTTCTCTCATCTTGCCAATAATAGTCTGCATCAGACTATCGCAAATTGTCCTCGTTACCTTCATGCCGTCCTGAAGATTGGTAACACCAGTCAGGTTTTTATCAAGGGCACGGTAAGCTGTCAGCAAGCTTGATTTCCTGGTCAGTTGGTCGATATATGTACCGTCCATATATCCGGAAGCCGAATCTGGTTGCGTTGGTTTCTGAGGCACACCTATAGGTAACAATGGAATCTTACTGAGCCAGCTTTTTACTATGGCGGTCTCATTCATGTTACCGGGATAAAAAGTCTCCTGAGCATAGAACTGTCCGAAGTCCCTGGACATGATTTCACCATAGGCGGGTAAGCCAAGGGCGCAGGGGATACCGAAGGCGTAAAGCATGTTAGCACTTAACACCGAAGGTAGAGTATCGATAGCAATAACATCCGGCTTGACCTGATTGATGGTTCGTTCTAGATAGGCACCTATGTTGCGGCCGAAGGGAGCTAATCCTACAAGCGTAAGGTCAATCTCTTCCTTGGGCAGCAGTTGACGGTCTCTGTTTCCTGCCCAGGACACCATTGCTTCTTCAAAACTACCGTCAAAATGTTTGTACAGAGCTGCAGCTTCCGGCAGCCCTGCTATTACTTCGAGGGAATCTACTATGGGGACAGGGGGATTACCCAGCGCCTGCCGCCACATTTCAGTAAAAGGGGATACGCTACCGCCACATAATACAGCCCTCTTAATATCACTGATAGTAATGCTCATACTTAGTTGTCAGTCTTTATTTTTTACTCGCGATAACAACAGCCATGTTTACAGTCACTAAACATAAATTATAGCAGTAAGTTCAAAGGCAGACAACCGAGCGAGGATTTAACCCCCTCACCCTTTATCCCTCTCCCCTTGCGAGGGGAGAGGGAAGAGATTATAGAGAGGGGCTTCGCCCCTCTCTCACTTACACCCCCTTCCCTTTCTAAGAGCTTTGTATCAAAAGTAATACATTCGTGTCATTGCGAGACCATTCCGACGAAGTCGGAAGGCGAAGCAATCCGTTACTTCCATGATAAAACGGATTGCCACGGGCACTATCGTGCCCTCGCAATGACTTTTGGAACAAGCCCCTTACCAAGGGAAGGGGTCAGGGGGATAGATTACTAAACGACCTCCGAGAAAGAGTGGCTCAGCAATCAACAATGAGCTGGTTCTAGTCCTTAAGATAGGATTATAAAGAACTGATTACCCACCATCGAGGAAGGGAAGAAGCATTATAGTGTCACCGTCTTTCAAGCTGGCGTCCAGTTCTGTTGGTGGCCGTAATAGCTGACCATTTATGACAAGGCATATATTGCCGCGGAGCTGCCTGGTCTGCGAATCAAAAAGAACCTCACCAAAAGCCTGATGTTCGGCAGTCAACTTTCTGAGGACATCACCGATGGTGGTACCTGCCGGAACTTCCCGCTGCATAACGAGAGGTTCCG
Source organism: Chloroflexota bacterium (assembly GCA_043797985.1). Lineage (GTDB taxonomy): Bacteria > Chloroflexota > Dehalococcoidia > Dehalococcoidales > UBA2162 > JAZDPB01. Next base: position 10,701 of record JAZDPB010000130.1, on the reverse strand, counting down.
GACTCTTGGCACCAAGCACATCACTAAGCCAGGGCCGCACTTCCAGTGAAATCTTGCCCACTCAATACCTCTTACCTACTCAGTGGTATCTCACGTGAGATACCACTGAGTTTAAACTGCAATGCTTTTGTATCACTTCCAAAGGTCGACGACGACGTTCTCTAGCCCAAGGGATTTCAAAGTCTCCGGAAACGGTCTCCCTGTCTTTCTATCCCAGCCCATCAACTTATAGTAATTGTCCAGCATACTCTCCCAGTGAGGAGCAACAGTGATGCCCTTGGCCGGACCATCAACCGGCGCCGAAGCCCAGCGCGGCGAAGGTTGCTCGGTCTTAATACTGACGCCGTGTTTCAGATTAAAGGCACGCATCAGGTTAGCCGCTCTAAAGCCTACATCCTGGGCTTCCTTGGGAGTGAAATCCCATCCAGTCACGGCATTAAACGCATCCACTATAAGCTGTAACTGCACCCTAGTGCAAAAGGTGCAGGTGCCCAGGGCATCCTCGAACTGGCGCCTCCCTTTTGCTTTCGCCACATGAGCAGAAACCTCTTCCGGAGAAAAACGGTCATCTAATGTGTAGCTGTTAGGGTCGGGAGGCCCCATATAGCCGGATTCGTAGGTACCAATATCAGAAGTGGCAGTATCGAACATTTCACGCCACATCGCACGGTGGTCGTGTCCTCTGGGGGAATGCCCTTTTATCGTATAAATACCGCAGTTTTGAGCTTCTTTCCCCAGAGTATCTGCCGTGAACTTAGTGCCCTCAGCCAGCATGTTAGCGAAAGCACCCTCACGACTAGCGATTCTCTCGAGGAGCGTCCTCATGGCGATAGTATTTCCCCATTTCAAGTCAAGCCCTCCCGTATCCTCCTTCTTGAGGGCTCCCTTTTCGTAGAGCTCAATTACCATGGAAACCAGAAAGCCAGCTTCGTTGCCTTCCAGTCCCAACAGAGTCAGCAGGTTAGACAGGACAACAGCTTCTGCCGGGTCAGTATTGCCCACCAGAGGACCCCAGGCCGCCCACATCTCGTATTCCGGTTCTTCGAACTTCTGTCCCTTGTAACGTCCCTCCGTGATAGTAATCATACTGCAATGGTGACTTCGGCACGCCCAGCATGGATTTCGCTTGACATCCCAATGCTCACGGGCATATTGATTGGTCATGACACGGGACTCGGGGTAAAGGTTAGTCAGATAGTTCTTGATGGGGAGCGTGCCCGCTGTCAGTCGCTGGTCACCACCCTCGTAATTGCCCCCCGTCCCCCATTCAAAAAGCCGTTTTCCCATCGGGTCACTCTGGATGGCATCCCAGATTGCGTTCGCCGCTGTCGTGACTTGACTCGGCGCCGCTACTTTAAGAGCGGCCTTACCCCGTGCAGCACAGAATGCCTTGAGCCTTTTGTTACCCATCACAGCGCCGCTACCGTTGTGGCCCGCGGCATGGTCTTTATCACCAAAAATGCCAGCGAATTTTACCAGATTTTCACCGGCGGGGCCAATGCAGAAGACGCTCATTCCCTTTTCGGTATAACCCAGTTCCTTTTTTATAGTATCCTCAGTCTCCCAGGTACCCTTCCCAACCAGATATTGGGCATCTCTGAGTTCGGCAGTACCATCATGCATGTAGAGATAAACCCAGCGCTTCGCTATGCCTTCGAAAACTATCGCATCATACCCGGAGAACTTCATATAAGCCCCCATGAATCCATTAGCCTGAGTGGAGGTGGCACCGCCGGTCAGAGTGCCTTTAGTGCTGATGGAAATGGTGCCCGAACCACCCACCTTTGTTCCCCCCAAAGGACCACTGGCGATAATGAGAAGGTTTTCGGGGTCCTTCCATTGAACCCGCGGGGATACTTCATCATAGAGATACTTGGCTCCAAAACCAACCCCACCTACCCACTTTCTTAATGTAGCTTCGTCCAGCACTTCCTCACTAATACGTTCGTTAGTGAGGTTCACCCTGAGGACTTTGCCTGCGTATCCGGGAACATTACTTGATGACATGACCTACCTCCTTTTATTAGTCGCTAGAATAGGCAGAAAAAGCATCATTATGTCAAGTTTGGCAATATCAATCACTATAGCTATATTACAGCCCATTTTTATTAAGTGTCAAGATTTTCCAGCTAAACTCAAAACCAAAAGTGGAGACAAGACTAAGGAAACTAAGGTCATCTAAGTGGACTCTTCTTCCCACTTCACCAGAGTCGCGACGACAAATTCCATGTATTTCCGACACTTGATGCGAGACAATCCCTGAGAACGGTACCACTCTCGATATTCCGCGTTGGTCGAGGTAGGTCCCACGAGGTCAAGACATCTTACATGGCTAAACGTCTCTCGGAAGGCACGGTAGAGCTTCTGAGTCTCTTCCCTGGCTTTGGCGTAAGCCTTATCCCGGTCGGCATTCTTCCTGCCGGCGTTAAGCCCTACGGCACTCACCCCGCCGGTGAGAGCACCACAGAGGTCCTGACCACAAATTCCCCCGGCAAAGCCCAGTGACGTCCAGAGGACCTGGTCATTCTCCAAGCCATAGAATTCCTGCATAACTTGCAGGATTGAAGGTGCTCAATGGCGCCCAGCGTCAGCGTAACTATTAACCCTTCGCACCGCTTCTTCAGTAGAAAAACGACCTGCCATTTTCCACCTCCATTGGCAACACCGAACTGAAATTCTTAATACAACTATGTCTATTTTAGGACTGCTATCCCCTGAATGTCAAAACTCTGGTCAGGACGATTCCGCATAGTTTTGGTTGGCATTTCGTTTAAGGTTGACATCACCCTCGTAAGGCTGTCCGAAAAAGGCTCCTTGTCATTGCGAGGGCGAAGCCCGTGGCAATCTCTGTCATTGCTTCGCCTTCCGACTTCGTCGGAAGGCGAAGCAATGACAGTATTCGGGCAACTTAATTCAGGGGATAGGGCATGCCAGATAGGTAATTCATTAATCAAAAGAAAACAGAACCATCAGGACAAAACAACTACTAAAATAAAAAATTGATTCTATTCTCAGCATCAGATATACTCAGAGAACAATATTAGTATCGTAAAGCAGGGGGTAGAAAATGAGCAAATTAGAGAGGCTGTTTCAACCAGGACTATTGGGCAAGGTATCGGTTAAGAATCGGATTGTCATGGCGCCCATGGTCACCGGTGCCCTTGGGACGGAGGGTGAGATGACCAGCCAGGTTGCCGACTATTACGCGGAACGGGCTAGAGGAGGAGTCGGCTTTATTATCTGCCAATCGAGCATCATCATGCGGGAGAGCCGCGCCCCGCGCCGGGCATCGATGTACGATGACAAGTTTATCCCGAAGTTGCGACTAGTGGCTGATGCTATACATCAAGGCGGAGCCAAGGCAGCTTTTCAGATTACGCACCACGGACGGCTTATCGCCGATTGGCAACACCGGATGGAAAACCCTGAGGAAATCAAGGCAATAGCCCCTTCTCCCATCCCCAGACTTCTCGCCCCTATCAAGGCTCAGGAGAATACCCTGCCCATAGAGGCAACACACGACGACATCAAGCGTATCGCTAATGGCTTCGCTGAAGCCGCCCGAAGGGTAAAGGATGCCGGCTTTGATGCTGTAGAAATTCATGGCGGGCATGGTTATGGCATAAGTCAATTCTTGTCTCCTCTAACTAACAAGAGGACGGATGAATATGGTGGTAATGCCGAAAAACGGGCAAGGTACGCTTGTGAGGTCATTGAAGCGGTCAGAAAAAAGGTCGGCGGGGACTTCACCGTCATGCTCAGATTGAGTGGTAGCGGCTTCCTGGAAGGAGGTATCACTCTTGAAGATACAGTGCGTCAAGCCCCTCTATTCGTTGAGGCTGGAGCAGACGTCTTACATGTCTCCGCCAGCGAACATTACACCGTGGACTGGCAGTTTCTTAATTTTCTTTATCCTCAAGGAGCAATAGTCCACCTGGCTGAAGCTATCAAGAAAGCAGTAAAGGTCCCGGTAATAACTGTAGGTAAGATTAGTAATCCTTTCTTCGCTGAAGAGGTATTAAAGCAGGGCAAAGCCGACTTTATTGCCCTGGGCCGGTCGCTTCTCGCCGACCCCGAATGGGCTAATAAGGCTAAAGAGGGGCGAGTGGAAGATATTCGTCACTGCATCTATTGCCTCAATTGTATTAATGCGAATGACCATCCTTATTTAGCAGAGGGCGTGACCTGTACCGTAAATCCCGCCAATCTAAGGGAGAAGGAATTCGTCGCAAAGCCCGCCATCACCCCCAAGAAAGTGGTGGTCATCGGTGGTGGCCCTGCCGGCATGGAAGCTGCCAGAACCATGGCTGAACGCGGACACCAGGTTACACTCTACGAGAAAAGTAACCACACCGGCGGGCAATGGTATATCGCCTGCCAGCAAGACCAGAAAAAAGAGGACTACCCCCACCTTCTCAACTACCTGAATAAAGGGCTGAATAAGGCAGGGGTCAAGATTAATCTGAACACTGAGATTACCCCACAGATGATAAAAACACTCAACCCGGATGCGGTAGTAGTAGCTACCGGCGCTGTCCCCCAAAGCCTCAATGTAGCCGGGGTTGAAGGTAAGAACGTTGTTCAGGCGAACGATGTCATCCTGGGAAAAGCCAGGGTAGGCAATACGGTGGTTGTGGTCGGTGGTCGCTATCTCGGCATGGAGATTGCCGACCATCTAGCCTCTCAAAATAAGAAGGTCACTCTGGTTACCCGGGGCAACCTGGGGAGGGCAATACAGAGGAGTATCTTTCTCACCTTGAGAAACCGCCTTATTGAAAAAGGAGTCCCTTTATTCACCAATTCGCCGGTAGTTCAAATTACGCCTAACGGAGTCTACATCGTCTTTGAAAACGACCTGGTCTTTCTCAAAGCTAATACCGTGGTGCTGGCTGTGGGCGTCAGGTCAGAAAACAAGCTCATCGAAGCCCTCAAGGGTGTCGTACCCGAACTTCATGCGATTGGAGACTGCGTAAAGCCGAGAGACGCAATGGATGCCATAAGAGAAGGGGCTGAGATAGCTCGCCAAATTTAATAGTAGAGATTATAAGAATAGCCAAATCGCATCTAAGGAGAGTAATTAGTCTAATGGAGATTGATTGGCTTGAGTTGTGGCGAGAACTTGTCGTCGCCAATGCCCATCCCCATAATAGCGAGCTGGCAGGCAGGTACGAATCTCACGCACGCAAAAGAGGTGAGAGACCCGACCCACTTCTTGACTTCGTTCTGAAAAACATCGGTAATGAGATTACCATTCTTGAGATAGGTGCCGGCAGCGGACGCTGGACTATTCCCCTGGGCAAGATAGCGAGAAGCGTTACTGCAATTGAACCATCGGATGCGATGCTAGGGATGCTCCGGGAAAACGTTGCGTCGGCAAAGCTAAAAAATGTCCGGATAGTGCAATCTTCCTGGGAAGAAGCTATTGTCGAACCGCATGACATTGTCGTTTGTTCTCACGCTATGTATGCCAGTCCTGACCTTGGTTTTTTCGTCCGCAAGATGGAGCAATGTGCCACAAAGACCTGCTACCTCGCTATGCGTTTGCCACCTTCCGATGGCATTATCGGTACGTTATCGCTTTCCATCTATGGGCACCCGCACGACAGCCCCAATGCCATCATCGCCTATAATGCTCTTTACTCTATGGGTATTTACGCCAACGTGCTCGTAGAGGATAATATTCACTCCTGGGTAAATAAATCTATCGAGGAGGCTTTTGTCAGGGCTAAACGGCATCTTCGTCTTGAGTCATCTACCACCTATGATAGACTCATTCGAGATACACTTGACAAACGCTTAACGCTAATGAACAACTCCTATATGTGGCCTGACGGTATGCGTTCGGCTCTCCTTTGGTGGCCTATTCGGAATAGTCACTGAATCTTGTTTGAGGGTTCGAATCCCCTATGGAACCAAGTTTTGAGATACCTATCCCTTATCTTCACGTTTGGCTCTTTTGCCAACTCTTTCAAGAATCTCAAAAACAATCCCGAGGGCTAAAGCAACTCCCCCAAATATAGCCACGCCTCGCAAATGCCATCCCCAGACGTCCTGGGGTATTACTGCGCCGACCTGCCAATGAAGCAACAAACTAGCTAAAATTAAGCCCACACCCAGACCAACCAACCCGCCATTGATTAAAGCATCCGACCTCATCTTTTTACCTTCTCCTTAATAGTCACACTCTTCCCTTAGCTAAGCGGATGTCAGTTAATATTTGACCTTTTCTAGCTCAATGCGCGCTACAAGCAGACTGGGCTGGGCTCCCAAAAAGAAAAATGCCCAGCCCAGCGGGAATCACCATGTTATGGTCAGGGTTATGCCTTTCCTATTCTGAACATTTTGGTGCCGCACACCGGGCAGACACCCTGGGTTGCTGGTCTGCCATTCTTCATTTTTATTGGTCTGGCATTCCTAATTTCTCTCTTGGCACGACACTTGACACAATATCCCTGCATGGTTCACCTCCTTTTTGCCTTAAAGGATAGAACGTTCACTATCGCTGTGTCAATAGACTGTACTAGTGCATGTGATTAGCGACAAAATTATTGGAGCAACCTCTTAAGTCTGTCCGATGTCTTTACCTCACCCCTTTAATCCCCCTCTCCTGAAAGACGAGGGGGAGAATAGATAAAAAGAAGGGGGCTAAGCCCCCTTCTTTAAAATTACTTCCCCTTTCCCTAATAAGGGAAAGGGGATAAAGGGGATAGGGTAACACATCCAAGAGGAAGACCAGCAAGTATCATAAATCTATCCGAACTGGCTCATAAGCTCAAGGATAGAAAGGAGGCAAAGAGTGTTACTTTACAGTGGGGGGGATTATAATAGGACATAAAGGTCGTTTTGCACCTATTCCCCTACCCCCTTCCCTTGGTAAGGGAAGGGGGTGTAAGCTAGAGAGGGGCAAAGGGTGAGGGGTTAACAAATAACCTCGATTATTAGTGCTTGCTAATGGGATGTAAATAAAGGAGACGATATGAAACGCATTGCGATAGTGACCAGCGGGGGAGATGCCCCTGGTATGAATGCTGCTATTAGAGCTGTAGTGCGAACGGGGGTGGATAAGGGCTGGGATGTAATTGGTATCCGTCACGGCTATACCGGTCTAATCAACGATAATACAGTGCCGTTGAGAGCCCGGGACATCGGTGGCATCATGCAACACGCCGGCACCATTCTGGGCAGTAGCCGTTGCCCAGAATTCAAGACCGAGGAAGGACGCCTTAAAGCACTTAGAACGCTTAACCGACATGATATTGATGCCTTGATAGTCATCGGAGGCAACGGGTCTCAGACCGGTGCTCATGCCTTATCTCAGATGGGTTACCCGGTAGTAGGCATACCCTCCACCATAGACAATGACCTCTACGGGACCGAAATTAGCATCGGAGTAAATAGCGCCCTGGAAGTAGCCCTGGAGGCAATCGACCGCCTTAAGGTTACGGCTTCATCCCACGAGCGCGCTTTTATTGTCGAGGTTATGGGGCGTGACTGTGGCTACCTGGCATTGATGGCTGGACTTGCTGGCGGAGCCGATGCTATCGTCCTTCCCGAAGCAGAAATGGAGCCAGAGGCAGTAGCTACTACATTACGCGCCGCTTATGAGCGAGGTAAAACCCACGCGGCGGTAGTCGTTGCCGAAGGAGCTAAGTGTACCGTTGGAAAGCTATTCCTCTACTTCCAGGAACATCAAGAGCAGTTGGGTTTTGAAGTGCGGGTAACAAGACTGGGCCATGTCCAGCGTGGTGGTGCTCCCGGCGTGTTCGACCGTCTGCTCAGCACACAACTGGGAGCAGCCGCAACAGAACATCTCGCCCAGGGTGAGCATGACATAATGGTTGGCCTCATCAAGGGTGAAATTATAACCACACCACTTGCTGAAGTAGTGTCTAAGAAAAAGCCGCTGGATTTGCGCCTGCTGGAATTAGCACGGGTGCTAGCGAAATAATCAAAACTAACGATAATTGAAAGCAAAGTTCGCTTTTACATGTACTGGTGCCCGCTCTGCCTAGCTCCACGAAAAATTAGTATTTGTCTTGCAATTACAGGCAAATCATATCCGAATTCATCAGAGATTGAATCGACTTGACCATAGTAGTCGGTTTACCTACCTTTAGTTTGTTCATCAAATCAAAATACTCAAGACAGGTGGTGCAAGCCAGTATCTCAACCCCTTGCTCTTCCAACCGCCCAAGATGACCCAGAACTTGTGAGCCTTCACAAACCAGGCGTACTCCGCTGTTCCAAAAAACCAGAGTCCCGGGTTTCTCTTTACTCTCTCCGAGTAAGCGCAGAAAATTAGCCAATAACAATGCACCGAGCTGCTCATCACCCCTCCCTAACCCCTCAGATTGTATTAGAAACACTTTTGACGACATACTTGACCTCCAAATCAAATTATTTAAGGTTGACTTTGCCCACTAACGAACCATGCAATCTGTATCCTTTGCCAAAATTGCGGCACCCAAAGCCCCCACGATTTGAGGAAAATCTGGCATTGTCAGTTCCGTGTCTAATTTTTGGCTCAGTAACCTGCTCAAGCACTTATTGAGCGAGGCTCCCCCGGCAAAGATTACCCTCTCTTTTATACCTACTCTCCTCACCATAGTGACGATGCGTGTAGCTATCGCTTCATGTAAGGCCAGGGCTATGGCACTGGTATCTTCTCCTTTGGCAATAAGGGAAACTACTTCTGATTCGGCAAATACCGTGCACAGACTATTGATGTGAATATTCTTAGTGGCACCCAATGCTAGCTCACCGATTTCAGCGATATTTACTTCAAGCGTATTAGCCATGACCTCCAGAAACTTGCCAGTCCCCGCCGCGCACCGGTCATTCATTTCAAATTTTTGTACCTCGCCGCTTTTTGAAAGCTGAATCACCTTGGAATCCTGCCCTCCGATATCAATCACCGTATGACAATCAGGAAATAAATGGCGGGCTCCGATAGCGAATGCTTTGATTTCGGTGACATTTTCACACTTCAGAACCGGAGCGACCAGGTGGCGGCCGTATCCGGTCACCACCAGCCGCTCATACTTCTTGTCAGAAATTAGTTGCCGGCACCGGAGTAAGGGATTCACCCCTGTCTCGGTTACCAGGGATTCCCTGACAACTGTATCAAACATTACCAGCTTGATTGTTCGAGAGCCAACATCTAACCCGGCATACATTAGTGTTTTATCATCTCCAGAAAAGCTTCTATCCGGGTTTTAAGTTGACCGGTATCCTCATCGCTATAGTCTGTTTCGATTCGTAACAGCGGAATGCCTTCCTCCTCCAGCCGCTTCTCTATTTTGACAGCTTCATTAGCATAGGTATGGCAAAACTGGAGATTGTAGTGTACTACGCCATCTACCTGGTAGTCTTTTGCCAGTTGAACCACGTCTTCCAAACGCTCATCGTTCGGAGTAAAACAAGCACAATGAACGTTCATATAGCGGTCGGCGATGGCTTTTAGCTGGTCATCAAGGTTGGTTTGGGTTGGTTTCACCAGTTCGCTGAAAAACCGCGTGCCGGTGCAGGACTCTTCACAAACTACCACCGCTCCGGCTGACTCGATGATGTGATGCAGCTTCCAATTGGGGATTGCCATGGGGCTGCCGGAAATCAAGATACGGGGAGCATTAGAAGAGGCGACGCCTTGACCGGAAGCGACTCTCTTGTCTAACTCATCACATAACGCATTCAACATCTGGGTATTACGTTTAGCATCATCGTAAAAAGATACCTGGGTTGCCAGTAAGGCATCCTTACCGCTGATAGGCACAGGCCTGACTTTACGAAGATTATAAAGCCGTTGAAGTGCAAGACGGCGTCTGTTTATCAAATCGATGGCTTGACCGAGCTTTTCAGCAGTAATCTCGTTGCCGGTCAATTTCTCGATGACATCCCTGAAAGCCAGGACTTCTTCACGCCAGAGCTGGCGGCTCCGCTCGGTTTTTTTGTTGGGGACTTCCATTACATAGACTGGCTGGTACTGATTTAGAATCTCGAACATCTTCTTCTTGCCGTCGCAAGTTGTTTCACCCACTATCAGATGGCTGGCCTGAACGTAGGGACAGACTCGTCCCAGTTTGAAACCGAAGGAAGATTTAATCAGGGCGCAAGTATTACGTGGGAGCACCGATTCTGCCATCGGAACGGAAAATTGTGTTCCGGCGCAAAGCCCAACCGGAATCGCATCGGCTGCCCAGACCAGTTCTTCGGGCACAAAGACGCAGTAGGTTGCAACTACTTTACCGCCATTCTTAGCGTGGTTTTGAAGTTCTTTTACGCGAATGCCGTGAATATCACCAACCACGAAATCGTAAAAACCCATACCCGCCGGACGGTTCTTCTGAGAAAGATAGACCTCTTGAAAAATCGGTGCTAAAGCGTTCAAAAGCACGTCATGGGACTTCAGGTCTATATTTAATTCGGTCCACATCTGGATATTTTCATTTGTCATTAAAGATTATCTCCTACCAATTTCTTTCCCAAATAAAAAAGCGATGGCAGAAAACCTCCGTACCATCGCTTAGGCTCCTTCTTTGAAGGGCCTAAAAAGTTAAAAAGCCATAATCCCCCTGGTCTCATGGAGACGGAGGTTCAATGAGCAGATGGCCGATGCAAAACTTGCATCGCGTCTGCTGTTTCAAACTCAGGTGAAGTTAAGCAGCGCTTTCACCATTGCTCTCGCCTCCTTGCCATGTTATT
>JAZDPB010000102.1:0-3231 GCA_043797985.1 Chloroflexota bacterium | reverse complement strand
CCGCAGGAGCAGGAGACCACCAGGACCACCAGAGCGCGGTAAAACCAGGGATCAAATGGCTGGCCTAAGAGCCAGGGCACCACGGCGACGATTATAGCCACCCCGAACATGGCCGGGGTATATCTCCTGCTAAACCGCTCGGCGAAGTGCTGGTAGCTGGACTTTTTGGCCTCTGACCTTTCCACCGAATGGATTATCCGGGCAAGGGTGGTATCCTGGGACAGTTTGCCGACTTTTACTTCCATGGAACCACGCTGGTTAATGCTGGCAGCAAAGACTGAGTCACCTGGAGCTTTACTTACCGGGATTGATTCACCGGTTATGGGAGCCTGGTCGACCGAGGAAGAGCCGGCCGTAACTACTCCGTCAAGAGGGACCTTCTCGCCAGGCCGCACAATTACCGTCTCTCCGACCTCCACCTCCTCCACGGGCAGCGTCAGTTCCTGCCCGTTCCTTTTGACCAGTGCCTCGCGGGGTACCAGCTCCATAAGCAGTCTCAAAGAGCCGCGCGCCCTTTCAGTGGCATAGGTTTCCATGACTGCTCCCCAGGTGTACACGAAAACGAGGAACGCTGCCTCGTCCCAAAAGTCAAGGGCAATAGCTCCCGCCGTGGCTACCACCAGCAGCGTGTAGATATTAAGCGCCCTGGCGCGGAGTCCGGCCAGAGCCATTTTAGCCGGGTAGTAGCCACCAACCAGGATGGCTGCACCGTAGATAAACTTGGCTATGCTGTGGCTCAAGCCGAATCGCTCTAAAAGAAAAGCAGTAAGCAGAAGGACACCTGAAGCAGCGATAAGTTTTACTCGTGTATCATGCCACCAGGCTCTGGCCTTTACCCTCGGCTTTGCCAGGCGGGCTTTCATTCCGGTCTCCGCAATAGACTTAATAATGTCCTGGGATGAAAGCCGGGAAGGGTCATAGGTGACTTCAACCTTCTGACTGGCAAGATTCACCTCGAAATTCAGGAGTCCGGGTAAGTTTTTGAATTTCTTCTCGATGACTGCCACTTCGTCAGCACAGTCCATGCCTTCTACATATAGGGATATGGACTGGCTGGCTTCCTCCGGAGCAGCCTTGTAACCAAGCCGTTCGACGGCCTTGACTATTTCTTCTGTGTTGAGTTCATCGGCATCAGGTGTAACCATCAGTTTTGAAAATGACAGCAAAACCTGGGCTGAGGCTACTCCCTGAATCTTTGAAACAGCATCCTGTATCTTAACGGCGCAGTCGGCACAGTCCATGCCTTCCACGGTGAAGACTTTTTCTCTCATTATTGTGGCTCCTTATAAAAAAGCTAGACTAGGGATGCCCGGTATGATCCAATTAACTTCTAGGCCAGTACATAATGATGAAAACGCCAGCCAGTGCCACCAGCCCGCCGATGAGGTCAAACCTGTCCGGGACCATCCTGTCAACTAGCCAGCCCCAGAGAATGGCCATCACTATAAAGATGCCACCGTAGGCAGCATAGACTCGTCCGAAATGGGCGGGTTGCAAGGTCGGAATAATTCCGTATAGCATGAGCACAATAGCTCCAGGAAGAGCATACCAGGGACTCTTACCCTCACGCAGCCAGAGCCATACAAGGTATCCTCCACCGATTTCACATAGCCCGGCAAGGACGAAGTAAAATAACGACCTGACCATCTAACCTCCTTCTCTTGCTCAGATGCCTTATTCTGGCGCAGAAATCACCCGTGCCGGGTATGCTCCAGGCAAACATCCAGCAGCGTTTTGATATGGTCATCATTCAACGAGTAATACATCATTCGGCCTTCCTTACGTGGCTTTACCAGTCTCAAGGTACGTAATATCCTCAGGTGCTGGGAGATTGCCGATTCTGAAATTCCGACAACGCAGGCAATATCGCAGACACAAAGCTCTGTGTCCAGCAGAGAGTGTATAATCTTAGTCCGGTTAGAATCAGCCAGTGCCCCGAAGGTCTCTGAGAGAAGTGAAAACGTCTCGTCAGGTGGCAGACGCTTTTTTGCCTCGGTCACTTTTCCTTCATCTACCGCCCATACCTCGCATCTATCTTCAGCCTTTGTCCTCATAACTGACTCCTTAATATATGCGTAGTTGTTAATATATTATTGCACCTACGTTGTTCTTTTGTCAATTTAGGTAATGTTGATTTAAACTTTACACAGCCCCTCTTACTGGTATAATTGATAGGGCATTCACTTTATCTTGATTCCAAAGGAAAGAAATTGAGTGTTATAGCAGCGTGGAAACAGAAGGCAAATCTGCTAACGACTGAAACGTTTGCGCTTTGTTTAGCCTATAAGGACCCAAGAGTTCCATGGTATGCAAAGGTCTTTGTGGCTGCTATTATAGGCTATGCCATCAGTCCTATAGATTTAATTCCGGATTTCATTCCGGTTCTGGGGTATATTGACGATCTAATCATATTACCTGCGGGAATCTTTTTAGCGATAAAAATGATACCTAGGGGAGTATTAGAAGAATGCCGGGAAAAAGCCAGAACTGGTCAAATTAACAGTAGAGTAAAATGGGTTATGGCTTTCATTATAATCTCAGTATGGCTACTGGTTATAATTTTGACCTTTAGATTTATCTGGCAAGTTCTTTCTTGAGAACTAATAGTTTCCTCGTGATTGTAGCGCCTTTAAGCTAGTTTTCTTCACTCAAGGGAACTCAAACTACATTATATAAAGGCAAACTTGACTCTCAAAGTTTCATTTATTCTTATTAAACAAACTGGAATGTCCTTTTTTACTTCTTCACGTGTCGCTTGATGAGTATTAGATGAATCTGAAGTTTTATGGTTTTATCTAGAGCCATTACTGGTATGTCGCTGAAATGCACTAATACTCGGTCCGACGATGCAGCAATTTCCAAATAGAGAACCCCAGAAGGAGCAAGCCTAAAGGTGCCCCGATTATCCCGGTGCTGGCAATGGTCAGCGCCGAGAATCCGAGAAGCAAGACGGCAACTAAGATTAAAGCAGTCCACCTTTCTTTACCCTTGCTCAAGATACCCATTACCACTAAGATTATGACCACAACTCCAAGGGCCCCTATTAGAATCTGCACAATGCCTATACGATTGGCTAGTTTCCCCCAATCAGCCCAGCCTATAACGAAGGCAGAAAAGAGTACGGCACACCCGACCATGAAACTGGCCAATATCCCAAGCTTCTTCATATTGTGCCACCCTTTCACGCACATCGTTTACCTTGAATCAAGTTGAGCGTTTGCGGCGAGATGA
>JAZDPB010000087.1:0-5309 GCA_043797985.1 Chloroflexota bacterium | reverse complement strand
GGGGCTGGTTGAGGCTTTCTGTGGAGATTTGAATATTACCCTGCCTCATATGGGGAACATGGTCAGGCGGATTGCAATTTTCCCCAAGGATATCTATGTCTCCAGTACTATGCCGCCCGGACCCGGGATGAACCGGTTTGAAGGGACAATACTGAGCATTAAATCTTATGGTGCTATGGTGAGGCTCAAGGTAAGGGTTGGAGACAAAACCCTATTAGCTGAGATGCCCCACAATATCTATGAGGAAATGGACTTGAAGGTTGACACAGAGGTCTTCCTGATATTAAAACTAAGAAGAATAAGAGTGTATGAATATAGCAGTTAAGGACAGGAAAGGCGCCCGGGAGCGATGGGGTACCCTGCGGCGGGTTACCAGTAAGGAATGGTAATAGTAAAGAGTATTATTTTTACGGTGGTGGGAGGTTAGCCTTTCTACTAAAAGAGGGTTGGAATGGAACACACTATCAAGGTCAGCTTCTCGATGGGGGAAAGCAAAGAGGTATCCGTCGAGGAAGCAAAGAGAATTTTGGACGAGGCCTATCGCCGTGGTGGGTTTGTATTCGATAAGAAGAACAATGATGTTATTGCCCAAATCGACCCGGATGTGGAAGAGATATTTGTTTTGAATACGATAATTGTCGGGGGTTAGAGTAATACAAAGGGGTAATTAGTAAGGCTTGTAAACATTATGGCCATTTGCAGGAAAGGTGTAGTAGATGGGGATTACTATAAAGATTCATCCAATTTTATCTCAATATGCCGGTGACAGAGATAAAGTCGAGGTTAATGGAAGCACGGTTGGTGATTGTCTAAACGACCTGGTTGAGCAGTTCCCTGACATTAAGAAGGAACTGTTCAACAAGAATGGTGGCTTGCTCCACTATATCAGTATCTGGGTAAACGGAGCGGATACTTACCCTGCGGAACTGGCTAAGCAGGTCAGGGATGGGGACGAACTCTATCTGCTCCCTTTATTCGCCGGTGGATGAGACGAGAGCAATTATCAACAGGTAACTGAATGTTGATCCCGCTTATGCTTTGCGGCCTTACAGGTCACATCCTTGCTTAACCTCAGCCGGGTTTCGCCACTTTGATGTCCAACTTCTCGGTTTCTTTACCACCTCTGCCATCAGATATGGTAACTGAAATGGTGTAGGTAGCACAGGAGTTGGGAGCTGTCCAGGTAACTGCGGAGCCCTTCCCTGAAAAGTTACCTGCGATTGAGGACCATGCATAGCTGAGTTCATCCCCGTCAGGGTCAGAGGCAACACACTCGATAGCGGTAGACATGGCTTGTTTAATTGTGCTTTGCTCAGCAGTCAAGCTCTTAATAACCGGGGGATGGTTAACTGCTACACCAATATTCGCGCGTGCTATTTCTTTACCACCTCTGCCGTCTTTTACCTCAACCGTGATGGTGTAGGAACCCGGTGTCTTCGGTGCGGTCCAGGTAACAATAGAGCCTTCTCCCGAAATACTACCTTCGGAAGCTGACCAGTTGTACTCTAATTCATCTCCATCCGGGTCTGAAGCGACACATTTAAACTGACTCCTGTCTGAAGGGTTCACCCGCTCTTCACTGGCGGTAAGATTGGTTATGACCGGTGGTTGGTTAGATGGGGAACAACTGCTAATTAAAAGGACGGCTATAAATACAGCAATTAAGCTGACCGGCCAGATAAACCGGGTAAAAACTGGTTTCATCATATAAGCCCCTCTCCTCTTTGTTTAATAAACCAGGGGCGGGAACTGGAAAAGCCGGCTGGATGCAATAATAATATCATAAAAGCCAGGCAGAAGAGTAGAATATCAAGACTCAGGGCCTGCAATGGTGAGATGGTGCCGAATAATTTCTCCCATATACCGAAACAATAGTCGCATTGAGGAAATTGCTCCATGCCTTGACTTAATGCCCATGAATTATTTGCCATAAATCCAGCAGTTAGGGGCAGGCAGAGTCCAGCCGCAATCCTGGCAAATACACCGGTGAGCAAAAGAACTCCCAGCACTATCTCTATCCAGGGGAGGCAGTAACCTATAAAATAGGCTAACCCCGGTGTCCACAGAGAGCGGAGAAGGGCATCAATGAATTCGAGCCGCCCCGGTAATTTGCCGGAGCCAGCTGCCAATAGGGTCAGTCCCAGAAATATGCTGGGGCCAAGTACAACCGAGGTTTTACGCCATCTACTGCTCACGGTTTGTCTCAAAGACTTCATAATATTTTAGATATTAGTAGCCTGAGCAGGCTCTTATCATTAGCTAACGGAAGGTCACTAGCTCTTTAGTGTGTTGTGATTTCCCCGGTATACACATTAATCGGTGACTGCCTTAGGGCAAACGGCGGACGCTTACTATCTCAGCCAGAATACTGACAGCTATCTCCTCGGGCGTCTGAGCATTTATTGCCAGTCCTATGGGGGAATGGGCTTTGTCCAGTAGCTCCTTGGATATACCTTTGGATTGTAGATGGGAGAATAGAGTCTTGACTTTGGTCTTGCTGCCTATCATGCCGATGTATCTGGCATTGGTGCCCACCGCCCACTCCAATATGGTATTGTCGTACTGGTGACTTCGGGTAACAATCACAATGTAGCTCGATTTATCTATTTTCAGCTTCGGGAACAATTTGGTAAAGTCATCCGCCATGGTTATCTCTGCCTCTGGGAATCTATCGGGGTTGGCAAACTCGGCTCGGTCGTCGAGTACTACAATATTAAAGCCGAGCAGTTTGCCTATCTTGGCCAGTGGTAACGAAATATGACCGCCGCCGAAGAGGTATATGGTGGGTGCTGTAACTATTGGCTCAATAAACACTTCCATCTCTCCGCCGCATATCTGACCTTCTTTCTCAACATCTGTGTTGGTTAAGCTAAAAGGGAGCCTCTTCGGATTGCCTTGACTTATTACCTTTATCGCTTCCTTTATTACCTGACCTTCCAGGCCTCCGCCACCTATGGTGCCAAAGATACTGCCATCAGCTTTAACCAGCATCTTGGCTCCTTCTTCTCTGGGTGTGGAACCTCTGGTCGAGACTACTGTTACCAGTGCTACTTCCTCCCCATCGGCTTTAAGCTTGACTATTTCCTTGTAGATATCAATCATAATATCCTCTAGACATTAAAACGCATCAGTATCGCCTCAAGGACTCCCCCACCGATTGCTCTCATTTTGTCTCTGATGTCAAAGCAGATAGCTCCGTCATTTACCGGGTCAACCTCAATGAGTTTGCTGCCTTTTGATACCGTTACCCCATTTCTAATTAGACCACGTAGCATACCGCTTACCGGTGCCTCTATCGGCTGTTCCTCTATCCATCCAATAGTCTCATGAGAGTCGACTGAGTCACCGATATGCTTGTCTGTGGTAAAATTGCCAGCATGTGGTGCCCAGACCACTCTTTCCTTGGTTAGCCCATCTATAGCTACCGGAGTTCCCGTATCTTCCTCGGCCTCACCTTCGAGAATTACCTTACCCAGGTTGTTGCTGTGGTTAGTTTCAATGACTATATGAACGTCTCTCCCCGCTTGAAAGCCGGGCCCCAATCCGATTACTAAAGGAGCATCGGTGAGCTTTATTCCCGGATTTCTCTTGGCCATTGTGGCATCAACCAGTACCTCGGGATTTATCTGCTCTTTTATCGAGGCCTTGGGGTCTATTACTAGTGGTATGTTTCCCTGCTGCCAGACCCGGTTAATTTCTTCTGATGAAGGAGAAACAAGCTTTGCTGTTACTCCCTCGATTGTTTTTACTCCATCAAAGACTGCCTCGGAGAATGTAGTGCCCCGACTGACTGCCAGGGGTTGAGATGTTTCAGTCATGCATACTCGAAAATGGGCATGGGCCAGTCTGTGAGCTACTCCGCTGGCAACTTCACCCCCACCTTTAATGAGAATCACTAAATTTTTTAATTCCATACTTAATTATTAACTTTCACTCGATGGTTGATTTAGTACTTACTGGCCTCTTCCAGTTGATGGAAACAGCAAGTTTCGGGTAGAACTAGTAAAGAATTATATCACATTGAGGTTTAAAACTACTATATGCTGAGGTGTCCCCGATGGAATCGGGGCGAAGCGGTCTCTACGGCACTTCCATTGAGATTCCCCCGAAAATAAAGAAATGCTCATCCTCCGCGGTGTCGATGACGAATTGGCATGATAGATTAATGAGGGAGATCCCTAGCTCCGGCGTCCTTTTCTGACGCCTCGAGGTATTTCCTTCCGGTTAGCTGTGGCATTGGTCCGGTAGTCGGGAACAGTGACATTAAATACCAGGCTGATTTTGGGGTCGATGAATCGAGAGCTTATGGGAGCCTCAATCTCATCAAACGTACTGCGGGTGCTGATAACTGTCGCCAGCCGGTCATTATAGCGATAGTTGATAACCTGGTAGAGCTTTTCCTGTGCCCAGGGGGTTGTTGACTGCTGGCCGAAATCATCCAGGATGAGCAGAGGAATTTTTTTTACACTCTCGAAGAACTGGTCATAGGATATTTTGCTCTCCGGGCTGAATGTGGAACGCAGATGGTCAAGGAAGTCAGGGACTACCACGAACAATACTGGCTTGCCAGCTTGAAGCTGATAATTAGCAATAGCTGCCGCAAGGTGAGTTTTTCCGCAGCCGGTATCGCCTTGAAACACAAGCCAGCCATCAGGTGATTTGGCGAAGTCGAGGGCCAGACGAAATGCCGCTTCTAGATTTTCGCGTTGCTCGGGCGGCAGGTTAACCCGTCTCCAGTCGAAGTTGTCGAAAGTCATACTTGTAAGTAGTTTTAATCCCAGGTCGCCAGTGTATTCCAGCAAAGATGGTTGTTTATTCTCAACCACACATATCCGGCATAATTTGGGGTCGGTTAGCCTGGTGCGTATTCTTTCCTCCAGTTTCTCAACAGGGATACTGGTAGTAATAACTGTAGGCAGGCCACTATTAAAGCGGTGGTTGATAAGCTGGTCCAGTTTTTCTTTGGCCCACGGTGTGCTGGTTTGAACCCCAAAATCGTCCAAAATTAGCAGAGGTGAATTGCGCACCCGGTCAAAAAGCTCATCATAAGGTATTTCGCTATTTGGATTGAAGGCAGAGCGCAAGTGGTCGAGAAGGTCGGGAGCAGTGATAAAAAAGACAGGATATCCGTGGCTAATACGTTCGTTAGCGATAGAAGCCGCTAGATGTGTCTTACCACAACCGGCGGGACCAACCAGGGCTAACCAGCCCATGGCTTCTTTGGCAAATGACCTGGCCGCCTCATATACCTGGCGAAATTGCTCCTGGTTGACGGGATTTCCGCTTCTACCTTGTGGCTCCAGGTTATC
>JAZDPB010000081.1:0-2424 GCA_043797985.1 Chloroflexota bacterium | reverse complement strand
AGTGAAGAAGAAGGTTACCACTGAGCGCTACTTGTGGAAGTCAGCCCGGCATATGGTAGCCCGCTATTGGGAACATTACTACCGGGAGAAAGAAAAGTCACTCCACTTCCGGGAGAGTAACAAGGGGGAGGTTACTGAAGTTGACTGGCAATATCTCTCTACCTCTGATGGCACGGATGCCCGCCTTGATGCCGTCGCCATCCTCTCGACTCTCCCCCCGAGACTGATTGAGATTGGCCTCAAGAAGTTGAACGGAGAGCCGCTCACCAATGCCGACCGGCTCTACCGGCATAAGCGAAGAAACAAGCTTCGACCGAATCGTCCCACCGGGTGTATCTCTAAGGACGAGAAGCAAAGAGTAATTGAGCTTAACCGCAAGGGACTGAATAATGATGAAATCACCAGGGCAACCGGAAGGTCGGCATTATCTGTCAGAAACGTTCTTAAGGACGCCGGCCTAGCCTCAGCATATCAATCTCAAGTTGAGAGAGTCAGACAGGAAAAGGAAGAACTCGTCAGGCAAGCCTACTTTGTAGAGAGGAAGAGTATCATCCAGATAGCCATAGAAACTCATACCTGGCGCAAGACTGTGCGTCAGGTAGTTAAGGCCGGTAAGAAAGAACTGGTAGCCGCGGTCTGAATCTACTGATGCTCGTCACTCGCTATTGACACGAGGCTAGGAATAGGTTATCTTTCAAATTAAAAAGGAGGCTCATCGAATGCAGGGATATTGAGAAAATGAAACCGTGGGTATCCCTAAGCTAAGATGTACTAAATCTTACTTAGGAGGGAGATACACGGATGAACCATATTGGAATGGACAGTCATATCACTACCTTGGAGTTTGCTGTCGTCAATGAAGCCGGCCAACTGGTCAAAGCCGATAGGATAGCCACCAGTGTTAGCGGCTTCATGAAGTTTGTAAGAACAGTGGCACGACCGCGGACAATCTATATGGAAGAAGGCACGCTAGCTTCCTGGGCATTGGAAACCTGTGTCCGCTTTGGCGAAAAACTTGTGATTACCGACCCCAAGGAAAACCACTGGATAAGTTCTTCCGGACAAAAAGATGATCCTATCGACGCCCTGAAGCTGGCCCAATTAGGTCGCGGTGGTTATATCAAAGAGATTCATCATGCGGTTGGTCAACGTCGGCGGTTCAGAGAGCTGATGATAGCTTACCATGATACCGTGAGAAGCACTACTCGTATCAAGAACAAAATCAAAGCCCGGTTCAGACAGAACGGCATCCATTGTGCCGGAGATACCGTTTATTCAGAATCATACAGGAAAGAATGGAAGGATAAATTGCCCCAGGAGCCAATGTTGTTGCTGATTCTGGATGGTCTCTGGCGTCAACTGGAACAATCGGAGAAAACCGAGAAGGACCTTCTGGCAGCCGCTCGATCCCAGGCCAAAAACTACCCCGAAATAAAGAATTTTCAAGCTCTCTCTGGGATCGGCTTTATTAGTGCAGCAACAATCTCTGCCATGCTGGAAACCCCGTATCGTTTCGCAGATAAGAAGAAGGTCTGGATGTATGCCGGGCTAGGAATAATGAGAAGGTCCTCTGCTGGCAAGGTCTACTCCGAGAGATTAAGCACAGATTACAATCGCCTTTTGAAATATACCGTGAAACAAGCTGCCGAAGCGGCTATTCAAACCAAGGACAATCCTTTCTGGAGTAAATACATAGACATGACCGTAATACATGGGATTGCACCACACCGGGCCAAGCTAACTGTCTCCAGGGGTATGCTGGCCACCATGTGGGCCATGTGGAGAAAAGGAGAGAAGTATAATCCGGAAATAAGGGAACAAGCGGCTTACAAACAGGGCTAGGCTGGCTACTGTTTTGAGGTCAATGAATTTGAACTCCGACAGTGACCAATCATAGGGAGGGGAGAGTATCGACTTAACACTGGTCCATGAGACCCATGATATTGAGTATGCCTCCCCAATTAGCCCCGCAATTTTTCATAGGCCGTGAGTCTCAGAAAGATGTATGGGTGACCAGCTTAGATTTAGGGGAAAGAGGTATTGGGCACGAACATGGTAAAGGAAGAGTTCAAGGACATTGAACTTCACGACGAAGATGGTCTAAACCTCATTGGTCACTCGGGATACCCAGTCGTCAAGAAAGGCTGACTTCTATGGGCATAGGAGGGTGTTTTTCTTGACTTTCGGTTTCAAAGATGTGTTAAGTGTCGCACCAAGAGAGAAATAAAGAATGCTAAGGCCATCACTATGAAAAACGGCAGGCCGGCGACCCAGGGCACCTGCCCGGTATGTAGCACCAAAATGTTCAGAATCGGCAAGGCTTAGAACCCTTTAGCATGACAATAGAAGATGGGCTGGATATTCCCAGTCGGGGACTCCAGCCCCTATTTTTTCTTCAAAGCCACTAAGAAAGCAATAGTAACC
>JAZDPB010000008.1:0-11065 GCA_043797985.1 Chloroflexota bacterium | reverse complement strand
GGAAACTTTTTACCCCCTACTACCGTGGTGAAGACAGCAACAGAAAAGAACAAACCCCCGGACTGGGACTCGGGCTCAGCATCTCTAAAAGTCTAGTTGAATTACATAAAGGGGAAATCTGGGTTGATAGCAAAGCTGGCGAAGGTAACATCTTCGCTTTCTCCCTCCCTGCCTTACAGCAGAGGGTAGAGGAAACGAGCTAATATTCATCCCTCATCCCTTAGAAGAGGAGGCACATTTGAAAGTACTAATTATTGAAGATAGCCCGGAAGTAGCAGAATCAATCTCACTCTGCCTTCAAATACGGTGGCCAGAGGTTGAACTTTCTGCTGCCGCCGAAGGGGCTAAAGGGTTAGAAATGGCGAAATCTGAGAACTTCGACCTTGTCCTGCTTGACATTAACCTCCCTGACATCGACGGTTTCAACGTTCTTAATCAAATTCGTTCGTTTTCAAAAGTACCCATCATTATTGTCACCGTAAGAGGGAACGAGCATGACCAGGTCAGAGGATTAGAAATGGGTGCCGATGACTATATCGTTAAGCCCTTCAGACCCAGGGACCTTATCGCCCGAGCGAATGCTGTCCTTCGCCGTACTCAGGATTTTGAGGTTACTGAGGAGCAACCCCTTATCATTCGAGGAGACTTAACTCTCAATCTCACTACTGACGAAGCGCTCCTGCATGGTCGAACGACACGGCTGACACGAACTGAGGCGAAAGTACTCTACGTCCTGATGAAAAGCGCTGAAAAGACGCTAAATGATGAAGAGCTCTTTCAAAAAGTATGGAATAAAAATTACTCTGATAGCCAGGTGTTGAGGTCATACATACGGAGACTGAGAGACAAGCTAAATGATAATCCGCCTCGGATAATCCTCACTAAACGCGGGGAGGGTTACAGATTCGTGAGCCCATCTTAAGCACCATGTGCTAGAAAGCAGGCTGTAGATGAAAGCAACAATTCGGGTATTGATTGTCGAGAACTCAGAGGAAGGTGCTATGCCACTGCTTCGCGAGTTGCAGTGCGGTGGTTACGACGTGGTATCGGAACGGGTGGAGACACTGGAAGCCATGAACACCACACTTAAGAAGCAGGCATGGGATATCGTTATCTCCGATTATACCATGCCCCACTTTAGCGCTCTCGATGCGTTGGGAGTGCTCTGGAAAACCGACCTCGACATTCCCTTCGTAATCGTGTCAGGCACGATTAGTGAGGAGACCGCAATATACGCCTTAAGAGCCGGTGCGAGTGACTACGTCTTAAAAAGTAACCTGAAGCGGCTTCTCCCTACAGTGGAGAGAGAACTATACGAGGCCGAAACTCGTCGTGAGCGCGAACAGGCTGAGCAGGAGATTCAGCGAAGTTTACTGAAAGTGCGGAAAGCAATAAAAGGAACGATTGAAGCTACGGCAAACATAGTCGAAGCCAGAGACCCATATACTGCCAGGCACCAACGCCGTGTGGCTCAACTCAGTGTAAGGATAGCCCGGGAGATGGGTGGAGTTTCTAGCAGGCAACTTGAGGGAATCGAAATGGCAGCACTCATTCATGACATCGGTAAGATAAGTGTGCCCAGCGAAATTCTTAGTAAGCCGACGCGGTTGACCCAAGCCGAATTTGATATGATTAAGACTCACCCGCAGATCGGCTATGATATATTGAAGCTAATAGACTTCCCCTGGCCAATCGCTCAAATCGTACTACAACACCATGAAAGAATGGATGGCTCCGGTTATCCGTCGGGTATATCGGGCAAGAATATTCTCTTTGAGGCAAAAATTTTGGCGGTTGCCGATGTTGTTGAGGCTATCGTCTGTCACCGACCTTACCGACCGGCTTTTACTATAGACAAAGCCCTGGAGGAAATCTCTCGGAATAGCGGTATCCTCTATGCTCCCGACGTCACCGAAGCTTGCGCGAAACTGTTTACCAAGGGATTATTTGAATTTGAGTAAACTTGCACAAGACAAGCCCCAAAAAATGGTGGCAGCGACTGGATTTGAACCAGTGACCAAAGGCTTATGAGTCCTCTGCTCTGCCAACTGAGCTACGCTGCCAACAGTTGGAATGTAGCATAATCTAAATCAAACTGTCAATGCTTGTGTGCTCAGTCTACCAAAGCCAGATTAACTATCTTTTCGTATCCAGCTGAGCTAGTTCAGATAGATTGACACTCGCTGGTCCTAGATGGTTTGACCCTATCCCCTTTATCCCCTTTCCCTAGTAAGGGAAAGGGGAAGTAATTTTAAAGAAGGGGGCTAAGCCCCCTTCTTTTTATCTATTTTCCCCCTCGCCTTTCAGGAGAGGGGGATTAAGGGGGTGAGGTAAAGACATCGGACAAACTTAAGAGCTAATAATTGTGTCACTAATCATATGAACTAGTACAACCAGCTTGACGCTAACAGGAGCTATTTGCTAGACTTTGGGTGTACTTCGCTGTGCCAAGTACGTCAAGCCCCAGTTTTGAACGAAAATAAATATAGCTCGATATTATTAAAATCAGGAGGGAGAGATTTATCATGGCTGTTGTTGAGTATGAAAAAGAAGGTAGAATTGCTATCATCAAGATTAATCGACCTGTAGCAATGAATGCACTGAATCCCCAGGTACATCAAGAACTGGGCGAAGCAATGACAAGTTTCCGTGATGACCCCGAACTATGGGTCGGCATTATTACCGGGGTTGGCACCAAAGCATTTTGTGCCGGCGGTGATATATCACAATTTAATAAGGGTGGTGCGACGGAAATGCTCGAAGCGGGAGCAAAGCGGATAAGAGCTGACCAGATATGGAAGCCCTTCATCGCTGCTATCAATGGCTATGCTCTGGGGGGTGGTCTAGAACTGGCTATGGAGTGTGATTTAAGAATAGCCTCCGAGAATGCCCGTCTGGGGCAGCCGGAGGTAAATATCGGCTTCATGTCTGGTTACGGGGGCACTCAGAGGTTACCTCGATTCATTCCCCAAGCGATGGCGGCCGAGCTATTACTTATGGGACAACGGATAGATGCCCAGGAAGCATACCGTATAGGTCTGGTCAACAAGGTCGTGCCGTTAGCTCAATTGATGCCCACAGCTAAACAGTGGGCTGAGATTATCTGCCAGGCAGGGCCTCTGGGAATTAGAGCTACCAAAGAGGCTATAATGAGGGGTTACAACATGACTTTGGAAGAAGGTTTGCGACTGGAAAGAGAGCTGGCTGAACGCGTCGGCAAAACCGAAGATTTCTTCGAAGGCACCACTGCTTTTTTGGAGAGGAGAAAGCCTGTCTACAAAGCAAAGTAATGTCCTATAACAGATATGTTCTATCTCCCTCGCTTCTCATATTCACGACACCAGGTAGCGTTGGGGCGCAGCGGATTATGACACGCCCCACGCCAATCCCACTTACAGCTATTACACAGGAATACATTTATTCCCAGTGCCTTCTTGACCTTGATAACAAACTTGTGCCAGACTGGTTCCATCTCTAGCCAAAATACCAAAAAATATTAATAACGTTGACTTCAACAATTAAGTATATCAAGGTTAGATGTTAGTCGACAATATGTATGGTAGAATGTATAACTTAATAGATTTCAGTAATAACCTAATTCTATTTAGAAAGATGAAATGCCATGACTAGCTCTCAACAAACGCAAATCTCACATCGATTCGTAATTATTGCTGCTATCTTTGTTACTTGCCTTATCACCGCTAATATCATTGTCGTTAAACCAACAAGCTTCGGCGGCATACCAACAGCGATAATTATTTTCCCGCTAAGCTACATCGTAGGTGACATTTTAACCGAGGTCTATGGCTATCGCCTGGCGAGGAGGGTAATCTGGCTCGGCTTCATTTGTAACCTCATTGCTGTTATCGCCATCTGGGTTGGCCAACTCCTGCCACCAGCCTCGGCATGGGAAGGACAACAAGCCTATGAAAGCATTCTGGGCTATGCCCCGCAAGCACTGTTTGCCTCTTTCCTGGCCTATTTAGTAGGTGAATTCAGCAACTCCTTTATTCTTGCCAAGATGAAGATTAAGACCAAGGGACGCTGGCTATGGACAAGGACTATCGGCTCTACCATGGTAGCGCAAGCGTTAGATGCTGCGGTATTTATTCCGCTAGTCTATCTTGGCCGTTTCGACCTATCATTCATAGTCACTGCCAGTATCACCCTCTGGTTGGCGAAAGTGGGATATGAGGCAATTGCTACACCGTTCACCTACGCCGTGGTAAATTACCTCAAGAAAAAAGAGTCCATTGACACTTATGATTACGAAACAGACTTTAACCCTTTCTCCGTCACGCAGTAGCAGAGGGTAATTAAACGCACTAAATATCAAGCGTCGGGGATACATAAACTCCTCTCCTTCCGTTCTTAAAAGGTCGCCTTATGGAGTGAAGAGCCAGGAGGGCGAGGTTGACAGGCAATCTGAAATTCATCGTTGACTGTAATGTCGGCAAGCTTGCCAAGTGGCTGAGGATACTGGGCTATGATGCAATATTCTTCGATAGCGGCGATGACTCACAAATGGTAGCCAAAGCCCTAACCGAAGACAGGGCAATACTTACCAGAGACACCCAGATTATGAGCAGACGAGTGATAACCAGCGGGCAACTCAAAGCCATTCTTATCAAGAGTGATAAGCCGGAACTACAAATGCGACAGCTAGCAGAGATTCTGAACCTGCGGCGTCAATTCAGGCCGTTCACAGTATGCCTGGAATGTAATCAACCCCTGGTGGAAAGGAGTAAACAAGAGGTAAGAGACCTGGTCCCACCTTATGTCTTCCAAACTCAAAATCATTACATGGAATGCCCCACTTGCCACCGAATTTACTGGAGAGGAACTCACTGGGAAGCCATGACCAAGAGGCTTAACAAGTTCCTACACGCTGTTAAGCCTGAATAGAAGAGGAGTCAACAGCGCTCTGCCCCAACGCATTAATGGTTGACCGCAAATTAATGTTGTATAATCTCGATAACCTACTTGCCTAAATGGGAGTCTGTTGTGATAGAATTAGGGTAACTATTCAGAGCAGGAGCTTTGCATAAAATAATTAGGAGGTAGAAAGATGTACGAGAAGATAGTGGTTCCGCTTGATGGTTCTAAGTTAGCTGAGTGCGTTCTTCCCCACGTGGAGGAAATAGCCAAGGGCTGTAGCGCGAAGGATGTCACTTTAGTCAGTGTAACGGAGCGTCTCCGTGGGCGCACATCTACATCTGAAGTAAGCAGCAATATGGTCCCCACACCAAGCAGCGAAATGGGCATAGCTATTGAGCACCTATCCGTAACAGGCGAGTTTGTCCATAGCCAAATAGCATCAAGTGGCAAGACAACCGTGACTATGGGCAGACAGCAGAAACAGGCTGCCAGGTATCTCCT
The DNA here is from genome assembly GCA_043797985.1 of Chloroflexota bacterium. GTDB lineage: Bacteria > Chloroflexota > Dehalococcoidia > Dehalococcoidales > UBA2162 > JAZDPB01. Next base: position 5,686 of record JAZDPB010000008.1, on the reverse strand, counting down.
TAGAATTGCAAAGCGGCTTGAGAAGAAAGGAATCAATGTACAGGTAGAAGTGCTTATGGGAAACCCGGCCGAGGAGATTGCCGGCTTCGCCGAGGGTAATAACACTGACCTTATCATTATGGCTAGCCACGGTCGCTCTGGACCCAGCCGATGGGCCTTCGGCAGTGTTGCCGATAAAGTTTTCAGGGCTAGCTGTGTACCTGTCCTGATGATTAGGGCACCAGGATGTATCGTCGGTATCTAGTGCAATACTAGATAACCAGCACAGGAACCCAACTTAAACCATATTTGTTGATTGGTGTAGGGGCACGTCTTATGACCTCGCTATCGCCGATGTATCCCTGACCGGTTTGTCAGGTGGAGGAAAGCTATGCTGCTAGCAATTGATATTGGCAATACCAATGTAACTTTAGGTGTATTTGAAGGCGAGAAACTCCGCGCTACCTGGCGTATGGCGACAGATGTCCACGAGATGACTGATGAATATGCCGCCTTGCTGCTTAACCTGCTGCATCATCAGGGCATGGAGGCATCGGATATTGAAGGGGCAACCTTATGTAGTGTCGTTCCGTCATTGATAGGCACTTTTGAAGAGTTATGCCAACGCTATTTCCATATCCCATTGTTCATAGTAGCACCAGGGATCAAGACCGGAGTGCGCATCCGCCAGGATAACCCTAGAGAGGTTGGCACTGACCGTATTGTTGATGCCAGTGCTGCCCATCATCTCTATGGTGGCTCGATAATCATTGTCGATTTGGGGACAGCCACTACCTTTGATGTAGTATCCAAAGAAGGCGACCATCTGGGAGGCGCTATTGCCCCCGGTATAGGTATTGCTGCTGAGGCTCTGAATACGCGGACGGCAAGACTGCCCCGGGTAGAGTTAGTGCCTCCCACGAAGGCAATCGGCACCAATACGATTACTGCCATGCAGTCAGGGATTATCTTTGGCTACGTAGGGCTTATAGAGGGCATTGTGGCTCGTATTCAAAAGGAACTGAAAGAAAAGGCGCTGGTAGTAGCTACTGGAGGTTATGCTGAACTTATAGCTAAAGAAACAACAGTAATCGATAAGATAAACCCTGATTTGACTCTGGTGGGATTAAGACTCATCTATCTGATGAACAAAGAATAGCCTTTAAGCAGGAGGTAACTATGCTAACGAATAAGACAATAGTATTGGGCATCACGGGTAGCATAGCTGCCTATAAGGCGGCTGATATGGCGAGCAAGCTGACTCAAGCAGGAGCCAGGGTTAAAGTAATTATGACCAAATCGGCTACCGAGTTAGTTTGTCCACTAACCTTTCGCACCGTTACCGGTCAACCGGTAGTGACCGACATGTTTGAGCTTACCTCCGAGTTCAATGTCGAGCACATCGCCCTGGCTGAAGCGGCCGATGTCATGGTTATCGCCCCGGCTACAGCTAATATTATCGCTAAAGTTGCCGCCGGCATTGCTGATGATATGCTGAGCACCACTGTGCTGGCGACTAAAGCACCGGTTATTGTGGCACCAGCAATGAACGTTAATATGTTCGAGAACCCGATTACCCAAGATAACCTGGCTAAACTCAAAGCCAGAGGCTTCATTATTGTCGACCCAGGTTATGGTCGTTTAGCCTCAGGCAAAATGGGGCAAGGGCGTCTGGCTGAGGTTGAGAAAATCATCGGCACCATTCAACAGGTATTGGGCAGGAACGGTGACCTGGCTGGTAAGCGCATTGTGGTCAGCGCTGGTCCTACGCAAGAAGCCGTCGACCCGGTTCGCTATATCGGTAACCGCTCTTCAGGCAAGATGGGTTTTGCTGTCGCCGAGGCAGCCAGAGACAGGGGAGCAGAAGTTACTCTCATTACCGGACCCACTACCCTTCCTGAACCAGTAGGCATTGAAGTTATTCATGTAGTGAGCGCCTCTGAAATGAAAGGGGCGGTAACCAAAGCTACGGCAAAGGCGGATACCTTGATTATGACCGCAGCGGTAGCCGACTATCAGCCCGCAAGTGCCGCCACTCACAAGATTAAGAAGGCAGCTACTGGCCCGAACTGGACTCTGGAGCTGGTAAGGACACCGGACATTCTTTCAGAGGTGAAAGGCGACTTTATCCGGGTTGGCTTTGCTGCCGAAATTGGAGACCGCCTGATAGAACACGCCAAGGATGAGCTTATTAAGAAGCAGCTTGACCTCGTTGCTGCTAACGATGTTAGTGCCCCCGATAGCGGCTTTGGCGTTGATACCAACCGGGTAATCCTAATGAACCGGGACGGCAAGGCAGAAACCCTCCCCCTGATGAGCAAGCGAGATGTGGGAGATAAGATAATGGATAAGGTGGTAGAGCTTTTGGCGAAGAAGGTCGGGGGATAGAGAGGCATTATGGACAGCAAAGGGTTGATGTGACTAAAGACAAAATACGATAAAAATTTTGGGAAACAACTCGTATCTGGTTAGCTTTGAGTTGTTTTTCGTGTTATGTTAAGGAAATTGGACAGCAGTCCAAAATGAGGACATGAGGTAAGAAGATGTTGCTGATAGACGGTGTGAAGTATGAACTATGGACACCACAGAAGGAGGTGGAAGAATTTCACCCGCTTGTCAAAGAACACTATAGAGACATTTTTGGCAAAAACTCCATATTTATAGAAGGAAACAGACTTGAATCTGAATCAGGAAAAGGTTCTGTACCCGACGGGTTTGTCGTCACTTTAGGTGAAGTCCCAAAATGGCATATCGTTGAGATGGAATTATCAACTCATCAATTGTATGACCATATAGTAAATCAGGTCGGTAGATTTATTAATGGTGTAAAGAATACTGCCACTCAGAAAAAGATTATCGAAGCTATACATCACCATATACAGGAAAACAAACAGCGAAAGGCCGAATTCGAGGAGGCGATAGGTTCTGGTGAAATTTATAAATTACTTACAGACGTTATTTCAAAATCACCAGTGTTAACAATTATTATTGAGAAAAGAACACGGGAACTAGATGAAGCGATAGACCTGCTTAAGTATTCCCCAATAAAGATTGTGGAGTTCCAAACTTTTACTAGCAAAGTATCTGATAAACCAACTCATGTTCATATGTTTGAGCCTTTGACTCCAGCGCCCGGTACATTGCCAGATAAGCCACGCACGCCCAGTAAATTATTAAGTGAGATTCGCAAAGCATTTATTAGAATAAGACCATCATTGAAACCACACAGGCCAACAGAGCGGTACTGCTATATGTCCTTGGGACACAGGCGTATTCATTTGGAATGGCTTTTGTGGGAGGAGCAAAAGGGGCTAGGGGTCGAATTGCATTTTGAAAGGACGAGTCATACTGAAAATGCTCTACTTTTAGAAAAGTTGAAAGCGAGAGAGGCGGAGCTTAAGAAAAGCATAGGCGAGTCGCTTGTCTTTGAACCTTTATGGGGTAGACGGTTTTCTCGCGTGTACGTGATGAAGGAAATTGAAGAACCGCCGGATTTTAAGCGATGGGCTGTTGAGACCATGGTAAAGTTCTATGACGTTGCTAAGCCTATTCTGGATGAGATAGACGTTACTTAGTAACCCATCCCCCTGACCCCCTTCCCTTGGTAAGGGAATGGGGGAATGAAAGTAAGAGAGGGGGGCTTCGCCCCTCCCTAAAAGCCTTCCCTATAGGGAGGTGAAACAAAAAGAAGAGTCAAAAAGAGGCGAGGCTCTTGAGGTAAATCCCCCTTGTTCCCCCTTTTGCGAAAGGGGGAACAAGGGGGAGAGGTTTGACAATGTCACCCCTGCGAAAGCAGGGGTCTAGTGGTAAAAATGAGTTCATTTTACGTTTATATTCTGACTAATACTAGGGAAGGCACTCTGTACACTGGCATTACCAATAACCTCGTTAGAAGAGTTTATGAACATAAGAGCGGTGAAATCGAAGGCTTTACCAAAAAGTATAAGACTAACAAATTGGTATATTTTGAGGAAACCACAGATATTCAAAGTGCTATCACCAGAGAAAGACGAATGAAGAAATGGCGACGCTCCTGGAAAATAGAGCTCATTGAAAAGAATAATCCCCAATGGCGAGATTTATATTATGATATTATTTAAGCAAAACCGTGGATTCCCGCTTTCGCGGGAATGACAGTGACGGTAAAGTGATGGGAATGACGGTGAAAAGGAAAGACTTTTCATCGTTTAGAATACAATTTAGAAAGGAAAGTATGGCAGAAGCAGCACAGATAAAAGATGAAATGCCCAAGGCTTATGAGGCGGGGAAAGTCGAGCAGAAATGGTATCAGTTCTGGCTGGAGAAGGGCTACTTCAAGCCCAGGATGGACTCCAAAAAGAAACCCTTTGTCATCATTATGCCGCCACCCAATATTACCGGTGAGCTACACCTTGGGCATGCTCTAACGGCTACTCTGCAAGATATTATGACTCGCTGGCATCGAATGAAAGGTGAGCCTACCCTCTGGCTGCCCGGCATCGACCACGCTGGTATTGCTACCCAGGTAGTAGTGGAGCGACTGCTGGCTGAAGAAGGGTCAGACCGATATAAGCTGGGTAGAGAGAAGTTCCTCGAGAGAACGAAGCAGTGGGCGGAACGCTACCGAAAGACTGTTGCCCAACAACATCAAAGGCTGGGTGCCTCCTGTGATTGGAGTCGGGAGCGCTTTACCATGGATGAAGGCCCAAGCCGAGCGGTGCGCACTGCTTTCGTCCGCCTGTATGACAAAGGACTGATTTACCGCGGTGAGCGCATCATCAACTGGTGCCCCCGTTGCGCTACTACCCTCTCTGACCTTGAGGTAGAACATAAGGAACTTGCCGGGCACCTGTACTATGTTCGTTATCATCTGGCTGACAGCGACGACTTCATAACTGTCGCCACTACACGACCGGAGACGATAGTCGGGGATACGGCGGTAGCCGTCAATCCCGAAGATGTGCGGTTCAAGGCTATGGTAGGCAAAAAAGCCATCCTGCCGGCAGTGAACCGGGTAATTCCTATTATCGCTGACGAGGCTGTTGCCCTTGACTTTGGCACAGGAGCGGTCAAAATAACCCCGGCTCACGACCCGGTGGACTTCGACGTAGCTCAGCGACAGGGGCTGCCTCTGATAAACATACTGAACCCGGATACCACTATGAATGAAAATGCAGGACCCTATGTTGGTCTTGACCGGTTCGCCTGTCGGGAAGCCATACTGGCTGACCTGGAAAGGGATGGGCTTCTGGTAAAGATTGAGCCTTATACCCACTCGGTGGGTCACTGCCAGCGCTGCCAGACGGTTATTGAGCCTATAGCCAGCAAGCAATGGTTTATTAAGATGCCACCACTGGCTCAACCGGCTATCAATGCCGTTTCAGATGGGCGTATTACGATTATTCCCTCTCGCTTTACCAAGGTCTATCTCAACTGGATGGAGAATATTCGTGACTGGTGCATCAGTCGCCAGTTGTGGTGGGGACACCGAATCCCGGTGTGGTATTGTCAGAAATGCGGATGGCTAACGGTAACTGTTGAAAATGCCAAAGTCTGTAGCCATTGTGGTTCAGCCAATATAGAGCAAGACCTGGATGTTCTTGATACATGGTTTAGCTCAGCACTATGGCCTCATTCTACTCTCGGCTGGCCCGATGATACTGAAGATATGCGTTACTTTTATCCAACCACAGTGATGGAAACCGGCTACGACATCCTCTTTTTCTGG
>JAZDPB010000056.1:0-13260 GCA_043797985.1 Chloroflexota bacterium | reverse complement strand
TACGCCTAACGGTAGCCGCGCTCAGGTTAAGCTGCTTCGCCAATGTCTCGCTACTCTGCTGGGCATCTTGCCCCAATAGTTGAATTAACTTTTCATTCGTCGAATCTAATATGTGCATCACTAAATAATAGCATATCACTCATGACATAGCAACCATAATAGCCACAATTGGTGATGTTGGTTCTGTTTGCATTTGGTTAATTCCGATGGTATCACTAGAAACTAAACAACTTTTTCAAAGATGTCATTCCAGCGCAGGCTGGAATCCAGTGGCGGGAAGAGGTAGACCTGGATTCTGGCTTTCGCCAGAATGACAACATAACCAAAACCGAATAGTACCGTAATGTTAATCAGTTAGAGAGAAACCAATACCACCGCCAAGACTTTCATCAAAAGCTATTTTAAGATGATGTTGTCTATCAGCCTGGGCTTGCCGATTTTCACTGCCAGCGATACCAGTGCTGGGGGTTTGACTTTGCCCAACGGGTCTAATTCTTCCAGAGTTTCGGCGTTATCTATAGAAACATAGTTAATATTTGACAGGGTTATTAGCGGCTCTTTGGTGAGTAGAAGGAACATTTGTCCTCGAATAGTTTGGATATCCCATATACCATTGGAGAATAATTCCTGCGCCAGGGTAAGTGCCTTATAGAGGACCGTGGCTGCCTTGCGTTCCTCAGGAGTAAGATAGGTATTGCGGCTGCTCATCGCCAGGCCATCGGGTTCACGCACTGTAGGAACAGTGACTATTTCCAAGTTCATATTCAGGTCAGCCACCATCTTTTTAATGACGATTAATTGCTGAGCATCTTTCTGACCGAAGTAGGCTTTGGTCGGTTGGACGATATTAAAAAGCTTGGCGCACACGGTAGCCACGCCACGGAAGTGCCCAGAACGGACAGCACCCTCCAGCCGTTCCACGACCTTTTCTACATTTACCCAGCTACTATAGCGTGGAGGGTACATCTCGGCTTCCGAAGGCATGAAGACAATGTCTGTCCTTTCCCTCTCTAACATAGCCAAGTCACGCGGAATGTCACGGGGATAGCTGGCAAGATCTTCTTTGGGACCAAACTGGGTTGGATTGACAAATATGCTGACTACTACTGAGGGATTTTCTTTCCTGGCCTCTCTTACTAACGTTAAGTGTCCTTCATGAAGATAACCCATGGTAGGGACAAAACTAACCGGCTCAGCAAGCTTTGCTCTTAATTGTTTCATCTCGTTAAGTGTTTCTACGACTTTCATGCGCCTACTCCTTTAATCCCCTCCTTTCGAGGAGAGGGGAAGATATTATAAGAGGATATTATAAGAGGGGCTTACCGCCCCTCTTAAACGCCCAATCTAAGGAAATTAGACTTTTATTTTAGCACATCCCACTTCTTAAGATACATGGTTTGTCCTAATGTGGAGCCTCGCTGAATCTCCTCACGGATTCGGTTTTCTTTTTCATTTACGTCGATAGCCCGATTTGCCATTTCCATAGCAGCGTTCTTTGGCACAACCATAACACCGCTCTCATCACCGATAATCCAATCACCGGGCTCTACTTTTCGCCCACAAACTTCAATCGGCGCATTGATTTCACCGAAACCCTTTGGTTCGCCTGCAGTCGGAGTCTGATAGCGTGCAAATATGGGGAATTTCATCTTGCGGATATCATCGATGTCACGAACAGATCCATCGATTACAACTCCCACGACTCCCTTGCTTCGGCAGCTATTCGTAGCCAGTTCACCCCAGACGGCAACTTGACCCTGACAGGCATCGATTACGATGACATCTCCTGGCTTGGCATGGTCGATGGCTTGAACCGGGGCACTCCAATCTCCATCATAAGTCCTTACCGTTACGGCAGGACCAGCAAACTTGAGTTCTCCAGGTTCACCCACCCACACCGGCCTCAATCCTCTCAGTTCTCCTGTCTTATGCATTGCATCACTGATGTTTGCCGTGCTCACTTTCATAAAGGCGCTTACCAGATGCTCTGCATCGTATTTTAGAAATTCTTTGGTCTCAATAGGTTTACCCGATTTTAACGATTTGACGATTTTCTTGGCTGATTCTTCGGGACTTTTTGCCTTATACAGAGGTCCACCCACGATAATGATATCGGCACCGGCTTCATAAGCTTGAACTGCGGTCTCACTATTCAATCCGCCGGCCGCTGAAATTAAAACCTTCTCAGAGACAGCCTTAGCTACATCCCGTACTAAATCTATCGGTTTAAACCCCAGTACCTGCTGGTCGAGCCCGACGTGTATGTTTATGATGTCTACCCCCATGTTTTCAAGCTCCGCCGCACGTTTCGCCGGTTCCTTGCACGAAATCAAATCAGCCGCGATTTTCACTCCATAATTCTTGCCAGCACGTATTGCTTCACTGATACATGTGTCCGGTGAACATCCGAGAATGAAGACAACATTTGCGCCCGCTTTTGCTGCCATCTCAATCTCAGCAGCACCAGCGTCCATAGTTTTCATATCGGCACAAATCGTATGACCCGGAAAAGCCTTATGGAGCTCACGAATTGCGTTCATGCCTTCGGATTTTATTAACGGGGTTCCTGCCTCTATCCATGCCTTTGAGATATCATTGGTTTCGGAAAGAATTCCTTTTACCGCTTCCCTGGCTATCTGGATTGCTCGTGGAAGGTCCACTAAGTCTAATGCAATCTGTAGTGGCGGAACGTTGCCTGTTCTATTTTTCTTTCGGGCAGATGTTTCTACTGCATGTTTTTCTTTTGTCTGTACCATATCTCCCTCCCTTAGAAAGTTTTAGCGCCGACTGCTTGTTTAATTTCAGTAATAGCATTCTGGGCATCAACATATACCAGGTTAGGCACTGAGTTATGAACTTCATCTTCCTCAACATGGCGATAGGAGAGGATAATAACAATATCTCCTTTGATGGCTAGTCTCGCCGCCGCTCCATTCAGGCAGATTTCGCCCTTTTCACCCTCAATGGCGTAGGTAGAAAAACGAGCGCCATTGTTGATATTCAGCACTTCTACCTGCTCGTAGGGTAATATATCGGCTACCTCCAAAAGCTTCTTGTCAATGGTAATACTGCCTTCATAATCAATGTTACAATCGGTAACACGGGCTCGGTGGATTTTGCTTTTAAGCATCACTCTCATTGCACTTACCCCCTTTTGATTGAGTCTTTATCTTTCAGGTCTTAGTACCGCTTGTAGCTCTTCTGCCTGCTGTTCATTTATTCTACCTTTTCCTAAAGCAATTGGAATGGTTTGCATACCAAGCTCACGATAGGTAGCAAGCATAGCAGGAGCTGCCTTTTGTAAGGTTTGAAGGTGCTTCTTAATAGTCCCGGTATCACCCCGAGCAATCGGCCCGGTCAGGCACTGTGGTATACCGACATTTTCGATATTGTTGAGAGTCCCTTGCAGCAATGGCATCAATGCTCTGATTGCCTGGTGGGATGGAATGTTAAAGGTCTGCCATAGGTCAGTGGCTAACTTGATCAACGTTACCATATAGTTACAGGCAATAACGGCGGCGGCGTGATATAGGACCTTGTCACTTGCCTTTAGCTCTATCCAGTGGCCATCAAGGACGCCAGTCATATTCTTGAGGATAGTGAGCAACGGCTCCTCAGCCTCTACGGCGAAGGTTGAGCCTGGTATATTGTCTATAGCTTGTTTTACACTGGCAAAGGTCTGTAGCGGATGGAAAGCCCCAACGCGAGCACCTAATTTCTTAGCTGGCTCCAGAATGTCAGTTGAATCGGCACCACTACAGTGAACTACGCTTTGGCCTGGGTGCCATTGTACTTCAGACGCCACCGGGGCGATAGTGCTGTCGGGGGTAGTAATAAAGACTAACTCGGCGGTGTCAGCCACACCCTGGTTATTGTCGAAGGCATGACAACCACAAATTTCGTATGCCAGCTTATCGGCTGAGCTCCGACTTCGGCTGGACACAGCTACTACTTTATAGCCCCTCTCGCTCAATCTGAGAGATAGAGCGGTGCCTACGGTCCCAGCTCCAATAAATCCTAATCTCAGCATTTTTATTCCTCGCCGAGTCGAACTAAAAAAGAATGCCTTTTCCAGCACAGCCGAAAAAGGCATTCAAAAATCTCTTATTCTCGCCGTCTCGGTTGTGTCAAATCCAAGCGACTCAAATTTTCAACGTTCACTACTTCAAGCTCACCGCCATCTGGTCGGTGGCTCCTTAGCTCTTACCATCTCTAGTATAATGTAAGTCTTCTCTCATGTCAATAGCGATTAGCTATCTCTATGACACACAATTCAAGGCACATGATAAACTGGTCTTGCCTTGAATTCCCTCTACATCTTGCTGTATCCGCTGCCCGGTCGGTCAACACCAGCGCCCTGTGCCTTCTTTATCCAATTAAACTCTTTAAGAATTTGCTGGCTGTAGGTAACGCGTCCCGTGACCTTATCCAGCGGCTCGGTTGCCAGTAGCAGGGCTGCCCTTGCCATCACCTCGGGGGGCTCACCGCGTGGGTCGTCCAAGCTGGTGACTAATTTATGATACAGTGTGCCCGCCGTAGGCACGACCTGGGAAGGTGACAAAGCAGTCACTGAGATGCCGTACTGGTAGACTTCTTCAGCCAATCCTTGGGTGAACCGCTCTATTGCCGCCTTTTCTGCTCCATATTTGGTACCACCGCGTTCAGCACTCGTGCTTGGTTTGTAGGGGCCACGTCCCGGCCCAATAGCAGATCCCGACGAAATATTGACTATGGCGCCTTTTTTCCTCGGAATCATGTCCTTCAGCACTTCCCGGCATAATATAAAGATAGCACGGGGACCCACCGCCCAGGAGCGGTCCCATCGGTTAGTAGGCATATCCTTAATGGGGATGAAGTAGGTAAGTGCTGCATCGTTGACGATGACATCTATCGGACCATAGGTCTTCCTCGCAGTCTCCACCAGTCGTAGCAAGTCCTCTTCTTTGGATGTGTCAGTCTGGACAGCTATTGCTTTGCCTCCAGCCTTCTTGATTTCATCGATTGTCGTGTTGAGCGAACCCTCCAGGGGGTTCTCACCTTCACCGAGGGTACGAGCAGCGCAAACCACTTTAGCACCTTCTGCAGCGAAGAGCACAGCGGTCGCTTTGCCAATGCCGCGGCTCGCCCCGGTTACTATTGCTACCTTGCCATCAAGTTTACCCATGATAAACCCTCCTTACATTTTTCTAGCGCCTTAGTCTAGCACAAAAACAGGATATTGACAATTATCTTTTAAGGGTTCTGTTTGTACTTGGCTGATTCCGATGTTATCACTAGAGACTAAACAACTTTTCAAAGATGTCATTCCAGCGCAGGCTGGAATCCAATCGCGGGGAGAGGTTTTTAAGGGAATAGGATGTTACAGTTCGAATGGAATAAGGGTAAAACCACAACTAAAAAGACCTAACTAAATGCCTTGTTTAGCTCAAGCTCAAGATTACTGAGTTTAGTGCCTGAGTCAAGTATCGCCCATGGTAATTTTTCTGCGGTGTTCCATCTTTGGTGGAGGTAAAAATCAGCATCTATGTGGTATTTATTTATCGCTTTGCGCCAATCAGAGAGCGACATTTCTTCCATATCAGTCAGCACCCCGGCTAATTTGCTATCTCCTCGGGCTAAAACTCCCTGCACCTGGCTCCAAGCTGGGCTTTCACATTTAAGCATGATTCCCTTTGGTAACAGGTTGTTCTTGAGCCGGGACAAACGGTGATTCAGAGTGGTGAGCTGCTCCATAGGTAGCCATTGGAAGGGAGTACCTGCCTTAGGAACGAAGGGGGCAATACTCAGGGTAATGCGACTGCCTCTCTGGTACCTGTCGAGAATTTCCTTGCACCTGAGGGTCAGGTCGGCGATTTCCTTGATATCGTCGTCAGTCTCCGTAGGCAAGCCAATCATAAAGTAGAGCTTAAGCTGTTTTATGCCTTGCTCAGCTACCTTATACATCGATTCCAGGATATCGTCCTCGGAGATGCCTTTCCTGATTAGCTGGCGCAGGCGCTGCGAGCCAGCCTCAGGGGCTAGAGCGATAGTTTGCGCTCCGCCTTTTACCATTTCCTTTAATAGTGCGGAATAAAGCGGTTTAATGCGAAGCGAGCTGACGGAGAGCTTCGCTCCAATCTGCTGTAACCTGGATAGTAATTCTTCGAACTGAGGGTGGTCGGAAACGGCCGCCCCTACCAGTCCCAGGCGTTTCCGGTATTGAAGCCCTAGCTCAGCCTGTGCTATCAGATTGTCCACGGAACGAGAGCGCATGGGGCGAAAGGCTTGACCGGTCAGGCAGAAGCGGCAGCCCCAGTTGCAGCCCCTGTCTACCTCGATGAGGTAAAGGTCACCCAATTCCGTGTCCGGAGTGAGTATAACAGAAGTGACCGGGAAATCGTCCAGGTTTTTTCCCCGCTGGCGAACCACTGGAGTTCCAGTATAGGATTTTGGCACATAAATACCGGGTAGTGAGGCTAGCGCCTTCAACAGCTCGCGGCGCTTACCTTTAATGCCTTCGGATATTACCGGGAGCATCGCCGGCAGTATTGCTTCTGCCTCACCGATGCACAGGCAATCGAAAAATGGTGCGAGAGGCATCGGGTTAGCGATAATGCAGGGACCGCCAGCGATGACCAGCGGGTGCCTCTCGTCACGGTCGGCGGCGTATAAGGGTATGCCACTGGCTTTGAGAATCTGCACTACATTAAAGTAGTCAAGCTCGTAGGTAATGGAGAAAGCGAGGACGGCAAAATCAGAAAGCGGGCGCTGGGATTCAAGACTGAGTGGGATTACTGACTCAGCCTTCCCCTTTTTATCCCAGAAAACTCTTTCGCAGACGACATTTTGACAGCTATTTAACAGGCTATAAATGGCGTGAATGCCCAGGTTAGACATGCCCACATGGTAGGAATTCGGGTAGATGAGGGCAAATGGGATTTTGCCTCCCCAATCCTTAATGATGGTGCCCTTTTCCCGGGAAAGACGGTGTTTAGCTTGGTCAAACCTGTTGTCACTCATACTCTTATTATTATAATATCCTATGGGGTAAATTGCGACTAATCGCTAATGTAGTGTGTTACAATGGGACGAAGGAGGAATATTAACGATGGATATAGCTTCAACTAGCCTTGTACTAGGTAGGTTACAAGCTGGCGAACAACGGATAATATACACAAGCCCAAAGGGTGTCCAGGTAACGACTACGCAAACAGGAAGGTTCTCGCCGCGTGATTTTGCTGTAGGTCTAGTCATACCTGGCAGACCAGAATTTCACCCCACTCATGTTCGTTTGTTATTTGACTATTATTTGAAGAGGTTGAGTGAGCCACAGAAGGCGCAAATACTCTTCGAGGTGGTGGAAAGAGTATATAAGGGGAATGCTCCAGAGGAACTAGCTCAAGATGTAACTTCACTCACATTCCCAATGCAATTGGATGAAGCTGTAGTAAATTTGGTTTATACTCAGTTACTAATGATTGAGCAAGACTTCAACTTTGGCCCAGAAGGGACTAAGAAAAGTAAATATGACCCTCCTCGTGGATTTCTAATGAGTTTCATCCGGTGGGTAGCATCGGGCGAAGATGAGATTGACAAGATTATTACGAATGCAGTTAGGAATTGGCCACCGCCAATACGTTTTAAGGATTCCTAATACAGAAACTATTTTAATGACAAGGTTTTATCCGTGGCTAACTGAAATCTGGGAGTTGTAATCTCATCTTCTAGGCGTTTTATAGTAAGGTCAAGATATTCTTGAGATATTTCGACCCCGATGTATTTTCTACCTAGTCTTAAAGCTGCTACGCCTGTGCTGCCACTGCCGTTAAAAGGATCAAGAACAATATCTCCTTCATTAGTTGAAGCTAGTAAGATTCTTTCTAGTAGTTTCAATGGTTTTTGTGTAGGATGCTTTCCGTGAGTTTTTTCATTTGGTTGTGGGGGCGAGATTTCCCATACATTGCGCATCTGTTTTCCGTTGCTTAGTTGTTTCATTAGTTCGTAGTTGAAAGTGTGCTTGCTCTTATGATTTTTTGACGCCCAAATCACGGTTTCTGTTGAATGCGTAAAATATCGGCAACTAAGGTTAGGAGAAGCATTAGGCTTGAACCAGACAATGTCATTCAGAGTCTTGAACCCTAGCTGTTGCATAGCAAAACCAATAGAAAATATGACGTGAGCCGTACCTGAAACCCATATGGTTCCATTTGTAGTCAATACCCGTTGGCATTCGCTTAGCCAAGCCAGATTAAATTTATGGTTTTCCTCCCCTCCGTGTGATACATCCCACTTGCCTTTATTTACTGAGACCATTCTTCCAGCATGGCAAGTTATGCCTCCGTTAGATAAGAAATAGGGGGGGTCAGCAAAGATCACATCAATAGAGTTTTGTGGAAACTTCGGAAGAAGTTGTAAGCAATCACCACAAAAGAGCTTTATGGAGTGCTCTTTATTTTCGTAATATGGCTCTATTCCAGTACCAAAGAAATTATCCATGTCCATCTAGTCTTCATTATACACGCTTCCGTGTATTTTGTCAAGAGTCTTTATAAATCTTCACCCTTCTCTCCGGGTCTTTGCCTGAGCTATGGGAGGAAAGTCCGTTTCTTTCGGCAATGAGGTGCTGCAAGCGACGGATATAGGCGCTCTGGGGACTGAGTTCTACCTCCTGCTCTCCCTCCTTTACCAGATTGACCGCTTCGTGTGCCTCGCCAAGGGCGACTTTCAAAGAATCTGCTCGGTCGGTGTTCTCTGCTGTTCTGCCCGTGGGGCAGATAGTATTCAAAAACTGCTTCATCTGGGACGGGGTGTTAGCTCTAAGAACATAGATGGGTAGATTGGCAGCTTCGGCGTCCTTCACCTTCTGCGGCTTCCGGCGGTAGTGGTTTTTGGAGGTGACAAATATGTCGGCACCGTTGAGGTTGGTGGCTATATTCACATCCAGTTGCATCTCTTTTGCCGCCTGCTCGAATCGGTCCCGGTTTACCCCGAACAGATAGAGCTTGTTGGGGCTGCTTTCCCTGGTTGACTGCCGAGCTTTAGCAGTTTGCTCGATGGTAGCGGCTGGCACTACCTTTTCTATCCTAACCTCGCCGTTCTCATCCAGTCGGCGAATCTCGGTAGCCAGGGGCTGACCGCGCAGGAGCGCATCAACCGCTTCACCAACATCGGGATGAATGGCTACCCTGACAGGGTCACGGTCCTGGATTTCGACAATAATATCAAAGGTAGGGGGCGACTTGCGCTCAAGAATGGACTTCTGTGTGCCGCGCCGTTTCGCCTCTTCGTCGCCCAGTGTTACGCTCTGAATACCACCGACAAGGTCAGATAGCGTGGGGTTCAGAATAAGGTTTTCCAGTGTGTTACCGTGGGCAGTGCCCACGAGTTGCACCCCGCGTTCAGCGATGGTTCGGGCTGCCTGAGCCTCAAGTTCAGTGCCGATTTCGTCAATAATGATTACCTCTGGCATGTGGTTTTCTACGGCTTCAATCATTACGGCATGTTGCATAGTAGGGGTGGTTACCTGCATCCGGCGGGCGTGACCGATGGCTGGGTGAGGAATATCTCCATCACCAGCAATTTCGTTTGAGGTGTCCACAATAATAACCCGCTTATTGAAGTCATCGGCGAGCACTCGGGCGACCTCGCGGAGCATGGTGGTTTTGCCTACTCCCGGGCGCCCTAAGAGCACCACGCTTTTACCCGACTTTATCAGGTCTTCAATAATCTTCATCGTGCCAAAGATAGCCCGGCCTACACGGCAGGTAAGACCGACAATGCCGCCATGACGATTGCGTATTGCCGAGATGCGATGTAAAGTGCGTTCTATCCCTGCCCGATTGTCATCACCAAAGCTGCCAATACGCGAGGTTACAAAGTCGATATCCTGCTCGGTGACTTCTTTGGAATTGAGAACTACTTCCCGTCGTGGAAAGCGAGCTTCGGGTGGTCGTCCCAGGTCTAGAACTACTTCTAACAGGTCTTTGATGTCTTCTTGCTGGCATAGTGGCTGGTTAATGTGCGGTGGGAAAATATCAAGTAACGCATCCAGGTCATCCGTAATTACCTTCTGCAAACGCTCCTCCACACTATGATGTTGTTTATTAACCTCTCATCCTTCCCCTAATAAGGGAAGAGGGTTAGGGGGATAGGTTTCTAAATACCCTCATAATATATTTATTAATGTCCAGCGACAATATCCAAAAAATACTGGTGAAATCTGGTGTCGTCAGTCAACTCGGGGTGAAAAGCAGATACCAGTAACTTACCTTCTCTGGCAGCAACGATGGTACCATCAGCCAGCCTGGCTAGTATCTCTACTTTACTATTGGATTGTTCAATTAACGGCGCTCGAATGAATACGCCGGGAAACGGTTTATCTCCTATCACCGGTATGCAAAGTTCAGTCTCAAAGCTTTCCCTTTGCCGACCAAAGGCGTTGCGTCTAACTCTTATGTCCATTATCCCCAGAGGCTCGACCTTATTACCGTCGGAAATTTCTTTAGCCATGAGTACCATACCAGCGCACGTCCCGAATACTGGCAGTCCCTTCTTGGTCAAGTTTCTTATCACGTTGGTTAGACTGTAGTCCACCATCAACCGGCTGATAGAAGTGCTTTCTCCTCCGGGGATGATTAGTCCATCCAGCTTCTCAAGTTCCTGAGGTAAGCGGATGGGCAAAGCCTCTATATCTAATTGGTTCAGGACTGCAATATGCTCAAGAAAAGCTCCCTGCGCAGCAAGGACACCTATTCTCATACTACCATCCTCTGGTTGCCAATAAGTCTTTGCTGGGGATTTGTTTTATATCCAGGCCGGGCATAGCCTCTCCCAGATTCTTGGAGACCTCGGCAATGATTTCCGGATTTTTATAGTGCGTAGTGGCTTTCACGACAGCTTTAGCTCTGACTTCAGGGTTGCTTGATTTGAAGATGCCTGAACCGACAAAGATACCGTCGGCGCCCAGTTGCATCATCAGGGCAGCATCGGCTGGGGTTGCCACACCGCCAGCAGCAAAATTGACTACCGGTAACTTCCCTGTCTTATGTACTTCGACTACTAATTCAAATGGTGCTCCCATCTCTTTAGCCTGCGCCATCAGTTCTTCTTGGGGGGTATTTACCAGCTTACGGATGCCATCCATCACCGCACGCATATGTCTGACTGCTTCGACAATGTTGCCGGTGCCGGCTTCGCCTTTGGTTCGAATCATGGCGGCTCCCTCGCCAATACGCCGTAAAGCTTCACCCAGGTCACGGCAACCACAGACAAAGGGAACTTTAAAGTCGTGTTTCCAGATGTGGTGCGCTTCATCAGCCGGAGTCAGCACTTCAGACTCATCGATATAATCCACACCCAGAGCCTCAAGCACTTGAGCCTCAACGAAGTGACCGATTCGGCACTTAGCCATCACCGGAATAGAAACTGCCTTCATAATAGCTTCGATGATTGTGGGGTCAGCCATACGAGCCACACCACCGGCAGCCCGGATATCGGCGGGCACTCTCTCCAAAGCCATTACGGCACAGGCACCAGCCCCTTCGGCAATCTTGGCATGCTCAGCAGTGACTACATCCATGATTACTCCACCTTTTAACATCTGAGCTAGCCCGATTTTAACCTTCAACGTTCCGGTTTCCATAGTTCCTCCTTGACCCCATTGTAAATTCACTACCTTATAAGACTATTTTACTATTGTCTACATTGTTTATCAATGTTTATCAACCTCGTGTAATTGCCCTGTAGTCAGCAACATTTAACCTCTTTTTGGGGGATTCTTTGAATAATTTTCTTGCGGACAAAAGTTTATTATTCGGCGAAAGGGACAAAATAGAGAGTAGTGTTACCAGACAAGCGCTTACCCTTTCAGAATGCCTTAAGTAGAAATAGCTAACCCACCTTGGGTGCTCTATCTACTATCCATTGGGCCGTCTGGAGCATATTATCAGCTATAAAATCGGGAGACTCGGTAAATTCCCTCACTACATCAGGCTCGGTAGTAACAAGAACACTCTAGCAGCCAACCGATTTACCTGCCATAATATCTATTTCAGTATCTCCTATCATGAATGAGTGGCTGAAGTTAATGCCTAGCTCCTGTCCGGCTTTCAATAAAAGCCCTGGCTCAGGTTTCCGACACTGGCAGCCGTCATCGGGATGATGGGGACAGTAATAGATGGCATCTATACAGGCGCCATATTTAGCTAGTTCCTTCTTCAAATACTCGTGAAGTTGCAGAAGCGTTGCTTCGGTGAAGTAGCCTCGGCCAATTCCGGATTGATTGGTGGTTATGACCACCTTGAATCCGTGCTGATTCAACAGCCTTATTGCCTCGGGAACGGTAGGTAAAATTTCAAAATCCTCCGCCCGACGGCAATAGTGAACATCCTTGACTATGGTCCCATCTCTGTCGAGAAATACCGCCTTCACCTCTCTGGCTGGATAATTATGTAAACTATCCTTCATCTCTACAAGCATTAATTGTATGCTGACCGCTACTCAGCTGTCAACGAAAAGGCTAAGCGCACCACTGTAAATTAATTTTGGTCTTTTTAGGCTTAGGGTTGTTTGCGAAGAATAGTAGGCAAACTTCAGCCTGTGGGTTTAGAAATCTGCTGCACCATCTGAACAACGTCCACGCCTGCAGCCCTTGCCTCTTCTAAAGCTGATAAGCCCTGAGTACCTCCTACCCCTTGTCTTACCTCGCCCTTTTCCCTGCCGTAGCCGATGGCTCCTCGGACCGGTATCATTCCTTGCGCCATGAAGTAGCTATAGAGCAAACTCCTGGTCTGTGCTGCCCCCACCCTCCTCGCTGCCATGACTGGTGCCGCCACTTTTCCTTTCAGCTTCCTATCCCTGAGGAATAGATATGTCCTGTCCATTATAGCTTTTGCCTGAGCGCTGACGTTACTGAAGTAAACTGGCGTGCCAAATATAACTGCGTCGGTCGCTTCGAGTTGTTTATATATGGCCTGCATATCGTCCTTGATTTTGCAGACGCCGGTCTCCCGACAACTGGAACAACCATCGCATGGAGCTATGTTCTTGCCAGCTACCAGGACAATTTCGGTTTCAGCTCCGGCTTCATGTGCTGCAGCGAGTGCTTCTTTGACCAGTATCTCGGTATTACCCCCTTTGCGCGCACTACAGACAATACCCAAGACTTTCATAGTAGATGCCTCCTTTCCTATACAGATTTAGTCCAATGCTTAATAAACATAAAGAATACTATATAATAATTTTCGTTTCATTTGAAATGTTCTCACCAATTAGATATGATAG
>JAZDPB010000041.1:0-16198 GCA_043797985.1 Chloroflexota bacterium | reverse complement strand
AGAAGCAATATGGTGAAGATAATCAACAGGCGTTTGATATTCCTGAACTGAAAGCTCTGCTGCAGCAATACAACCGTGAAGAATTGCACAAAGAGTCAAGAGTATCAGAGGTTGAGCGGAAAAAGTCAGAGGACTTGATAAACGC
Organism: Chloroflexota bacterium; assembly: GCA_043797985.1. Taxonomy (GTDB): domain Bacteria; phylum Chloroflexota; class Dehalococcoidia; order Dehalococcoidales; family UBA2162; genus JAZDPB01. The sequence continues at coordinate 16,053 of JAZDPB010000041.1, read as the reverse complement.
TTCTGAATTACGCTATCGGAGGCTCTTTGAGGCAACCCGGGAAGGAATACTGATTCTTGATGCTGAAACGGGGCGAATCGTCGATGTTAATCCCTTCCTAGTCGTAATGCTTGGATACTCCAAAGAAGAGTTTTTGGGTAAGAAACTTTGGGAAATTGGTCCTTTCAAAGATGTCGTGGCAAGTAAACAATCCTTTACGGAACTAAAGAGTAAAAAATATATGCGTTATGAAGACTTACCACTCGAAAGGAATGATGGTAAGCTGATTAACGTGGAATTTATCAGCATTGTCTATGATGTTGATAACAAGGAAGTAATCCAATGTAATATTCGGGATATCACCGAGCGCAAAATAGTAGAAGAGGCACTGGCGCAAGCAGCCGAAAGAGACTCTGCCGTCTCAATATTAGCCAGCAAGCTGTTTTCACCGATTTCGATTGCGGATATTTCAGAACTGATTCTGGAAAGTGCGGAGCGATTTACCCGCAGCACGTATGGCTTCGTCGGTTATATAGACATGGAGGCGGGATATATGCTCAGTCCCGCTATGATAAGAGGAATCTGGGAATCTTCTCAGAGTAAAGATGAGGCGAGTATTTTCAAAAAGTCCGGGGGATTGTGGGGGTGGGTACTAAACAGCCGGCAGTCTCTTTTAACCAATACTCCGGCAGATGACCCAAGGTTTATAGAGACTGCGCCTGGCCATATACCCATACACAATTTTCTGTCTGCGCCAGCCCTGATTGGCACAGAATTGGTTGGTCAGGTGGCATTAGCGAATTCAACTCGCAGCTACAATCAGCAGGACTTGAAATTCGTTGAGCGTCTGGCCACGTTGTATGCTATTGCTATTCAACAGCAGAGAACAGAAGACAAAATCAGAAAAATGGCCTATCATGACCCACTCACTGGATTACCTAACCGGGCGTTGTTTAACGACCGTTATACCATGGCTCTGGCAGGGGCTAAGCGATACCACAAGAAAATAGGTTTCATGGTGCTAGACATCGACCACTTCAAGAATATCAATGACACTTTAGGCCACGCCGCTGGCGATGAGGTACTAAAAGATTTCAGCGGCACACTGCTGTATATTTTGTGTGAGACAGATACTGTAATGCGTTCAGGTGGTGATGAGTTCGTTATTATGATAACGGATTTGGTCGAGCCAGAATACATAGCTAACGTTGCTCAAAAGGTACTTGAGGCCACCAGGAAACCGTTTATGTTTCACGACCACGAAATAAGAATCACTGCCAGTATTGGTACTTCTAGTTATCCCGAAGACGGCGAAGACATTGAAATGCTGCTAAAATGTGCTGATATAGCCATGTACAACATAAAGGCGACAGGGCATGACAATTACGCGCGTTATATACCAGGAATGGAGACCCAATTATTGGAGTAACTACGGCACGTATCCTGCTTAAACGCATAGCACAGTCTGCTTATCATCGAGGTACTGACCCCGATATTAGTTTTCATTGCTGGCTTGACAGAGATGGTGCCAATGGTTGGACCGTGGATTGGCAGTATCATTGCTATAGTAGTTACCCTGGCTCTGGTGCCGGAAAAAGCATCTCTAAGTATTCACCCGGCTATTGCTATTATCTTACTTGTGGTTGGCACTTAAATCGCCGGTTTTTATTGACTAATGCTGGCGGTACCTTTTGCGGCAACGGTAGTAGAAATCTACCGATACATGCGTTTCTCGGCCAATGAGGAGAGAATAATGCATTGGTCGAGACCAAGAACGTGGATACTAAGTAATGCCGTGAACATCGCGAGTAAGTTGTTTTCCATGCTCAGTAATGACAAGCACCACCGGTCTATATTTAATTGACAGTAGCACGTCTATTAAAATAACAAAGCCAGTACTACGTTTCTAAAGGAAACATGAGGAAATGAAACCTGTAAATTCACAGAAACGGATTCATGTGATTGAGGGGGGGGGAATGCCCCAGGGAAATTCAGTTCGGATGATGGTTAACCAAATAGAGCGCTTGAACGCAAGGTTACAGAGGGCGAAAGACCATCTGCTCAAAATACCCGCAGTACAGTTGATACACCGTACCGCAGAGGGATTAGGCAATCACGATGCCACGCAAAGAGCCGCCGGTGTAGCCTATTATGCAATTTTATCCATATTTCCACTATTACTGGGACTCATTGCTGTTTTTGGCTTTTTCTTACCCTCGGTAAATCTGCAAGATGAACTGCTGAAATTTGTCGGCAAAAATCTTCCCGGTGCTACCGATATCTTGAGGCAAAATATTGTGAGTATTGTAAAACTACGGAGCGCCATGGGTGTGCTGAGCGTTGTTCTCCTTTTTTGGGGTGCGAGCGCGATATTCAGCGCGATAAGCCTGGCAATTAATCGCGCCTGGGATATTCGCCGGTACCGCTCTTTCTTCATTAGAAAAGCCAGCGAACTAGGGATGGTATTTGGTATTGGTGTTCTCTTTCTTCTCTCCTTGGGAGCTAGTGCCATCATTTCAATTTTGCGCGGAGTACTAAACCTGCCCGCAGCTGACCTGATAATAGTAAACGTGGGTAGCAAGGTGGTAGCATTCCTGCTGATGTTCGTCGTTTTCCTGCTCCTCTATAAACTCGTCCCGAATACAAAGACACACTGGCGTTATATCTGGCCAGGAGCGCTCCTGGCCGCTATCCTCTTCGAAATCGCCAGGACTCTGTTTATTTTCTACGTTGAGAACTTCGCTAATTACCAACTTATCTATGGTTCTATCGCCTCTATTATTGTTCTGCTCATCTGGATATATTATTCGGCATTCATCATGATTCTGGGTGCAGAGTTCACCTCCCAATATGGCCGCATGCGCTACTCGGTGACTACGGGGAGTGGAACCGATAAATAAAAGGGAGGCAACGTAGGTATCTTATTATTCGAACAGCAAATGCGTTCACATCTGCAAAGAAAATAAATGCGCAGTAACAAGTCGCTATTTCGTTCTGTCACCTATTTTAACTATTCTCAATACCTTGCAGGACATTTAAGGCCTGACCTGATTGTATTCCTTCCTCCCGTCGGCAATGAATCCGGGATTTCCCATTTCAAATCGCAATGAGGCAATTCCCAGATCTCATCATCCTTAGTCATGATAGTACTCCCGTGCGACTCGGCGGCCAAGCTCTCTCCGAGCCACATAGGCCACCGGAGCGCTATTATCTGCGGCAGCGGCACCTGGAATCCTTTTCTCCAGCAATATGTCGTTGTTTCAGAGGGGAGACAGTGACCGCCTCGTTTCCACCATCAGGTGACCTCTCAAGAATTCAACGCCAGACTTATTACTCGTAATATGACACGATAATGACATCGAATGTCGCCTGAAGTGAGGATAACGGTCCATTATACCGCTCTGTATATTTTCAGGTTAGGATCACTTGAGTGCCCCTTCTTGGTACACTTTGGCATACCATATCTACTATTTTGGTGCGCCTTTCGTGTACCACTCTACCCTCCCCCTCGATTTTGTCAGGTGCTATTAGTTACCACCCATTAGATTAGCCGACCGGCACTAATATGCCTGTCCCATACCCTACATAGAGGCTTGAGGCCCCGGGATACAAAGTGCACACTTATATAAGTGGTACTATACCTAATTCATGTGCTGAAAGGGGAATCACCAAGTGGGATTCGACTGATTGGCGGGAAATATATTCAATACACATAGGAGGTCAGAAAGGTGAATCATCTATTGCTGTCCCGGGTTTTCTCCGGAGGTTCGAGCGGGTCGTTACCCCGCATGAACAAGGTATTTATAGTCCCGGGACTCATTCTCATGGGTCTTATCCTCCTGCTAGCGGCCTTTACCGGGTGCGTTCCGAAAGGCAGTTACGACAGTGTCATGGCAGAGAACACCGCGCTAAAGGCGAGGATTCCTACGATAGTCTACAATTCCTACCAGGACAACCCGCAGGGTTTGACGCTGTCCTATCCTGCCCTATGGAATCGGAGCGATACGCAGCAAACCATTCCTTTCTTTGTCTCCCCGGATGGTTCCGCCAACGTAGGAGTCACACAAGAAAGCCTGCCGCAGGCTATGACTTCGGACGTTTACTTTAATGCTTTGAACCAGCGGCTCCAGGTGGGGGGCTATACCCTGTTCGGTTCAAGACAGATGCAGGTGGGAGATATAGCTGGAGTCCAGGCGGTATATCTGAATAAGGGGCTTGCTCAGGTGTTCGTAGTCGTGGTGAAAGGTCAAACCGCCTGGTTGCTCATCGAAACTGCGAAGGCAAATGAATTCATCGACTGGGCACACACCTTCAACGAGATAGCGTATAGTTTCAAAGTGCAGTAATCTATATGGGATTTGTTGACAACCAGTGTTATGAATATTTTTTCGGGACAAAAGGAATGAGAGATAAATATATCTCATTGCGAGTTGAAATGGGAAATGTCAGTTTATAGTATTCCCCAAACAATGGGGATAAGAGGAGTTGGCTATGGCTAAGAAAATGAATCTGAATCTGGCGCGTTCCAGCAGGTTTTGGCTAGGCTTTGGATTGATAATCCTACTCGTCTTGGCGATGGCATTGCTCCTGCTTGAAGGTTGCTCCGCGGATACCGCCGGTGCCACAGGAGCACAGGGTGCTACGGGTGCTACTCGAACAATTGGTAGCATCAGAGCAACTGGCACAGCGGGTACTGCCGGTGCTACAGGGGCACAGGGTATTGTAGGTGCTACTGGTGCAACTGGGGACGTTGGAGCCGCTGGCACAGCGGGTACTGCCGGCACGACCGGTGCGCAGGGTTATGTAGGCGCTACCGGAGCAACTGGCTTAGCGGGTGCTGTCGGCACGACTGGTGCGCAAGGTATTGTAGGTGCTACTGGTGCAACTGGGGACGTTGGAGCCGCTGGCACAGCGGGTACTGCCGGCGCTACAGGAGCACAGGGTATTACAGGTATTACTGGGGCAATTGGTAGCACCGGAGCAACTGGCTCAGCGGGTACTGCCGGTGCTACAGGAGCACAGGGCATTGCGGGTACTACTGGGGCAATTGGTAGTACCGGAGCAACTGGTTCCGCGGGTACTGCTGGTGCTACAGGAGCACAGGGTATTGCGGGTGCTACTGGGGCAACTGGTCCACGTGGCATCATGGACTATTCTGATTTTTATGCTTTGATGCCTCCTGATAACGCGGCGACTATTGCAGTTGGTGCTCCTGTACTATTTCCCCAAAATGGAGCTACGAATAACGTAATCGTCCGTGATGGAGGCACTAGTACATCTTCATTTGTGTTGCCTGCCATCGGTACTTATCAGGTCATGTTTCAAGTGAGTGTGAGCGAAGCGGGACAACTGATTTTAGGTCTTGATTCGGGAAGTGGAGTTGTTGAACAAGTACGTTCGGTAGTTGGGCGTGCAACTAGCACCTCTCAGATCGTAGGGATGTCTCTTGTGACTACTACAGCCGTCAATTCCAAACTCACTGTTCGTAATCCTTCAGGCAATGCCGTTGCGCTAACCATTACACCGATTGCGGGAGGAACGCGTGCTGTTTCAGCGCATATTATTATTATGCGAATCCAATAAACATAGACGAAATACGCTAAAAAGATAAAAATACAGGAAGGTCCCCTTTAAAGGGGAGAATCGACAGGACTGGGGCCTACAGCTCCAGATAATGGCATTTCTTAAAGGTATTCGAGCAGGATTCGAGAGCCTCAGTACAATATTCAAGAAAGAAAATAGTGAAGGAAAAAAATGGAGAGTAAAACATTGGCAGGTTTTGGTATCGGTTTGGGTACCGGAGCAATTATTGGTGGAGTTATTGCTTTGCTCTATGCCCCTAAGTCGGGCAATAAGACCCAGGAAATGTTGAAGAGCAAGGCGATGGAAACTCGTGATATGGCTGTGGAAATCGCTGACCATGTCAAAGGCTTCGCTACCAAGACGGCGGACAAGGTCAAGGCGGCAACAGCCAAGGTGTAATTTAGATAAGGTATCCCGTGAAACTTCAAGGGTTTCTTCGTTTACAGCCTTGTCTTATCTCAACGCCATCTTTGGGCGTCCGGTTCTGCCATGATTGCCGCCAGTGAGGAATTTTCCCGTATTGTTCGATTCGCTGTAAACAATCAGGGTAACATACGTCTTCTGGATAGTGAGTTGAACGGGAAAAACAACTCGGAGCCAAAGAAGAATGAAACCCTTCTGGAAGTTCCTTCAGTCCAGTGGGTACAGGCGCTTGAGAACGCAGTCAACGGCGTTGATGGAAAGGTCGGTGAGCTCGAGACTGAAATCGCCATTCTTGAAGGCGCTGCTACCTCCCTCACCGGAAAAGCCGATACTCTGCCGTCTCAATATTAGCCAGCAAGCTGTTTTCATCGATTTCGATTGCAGATATTTCAGAACTGATTATGAAGACCCAATTATTGGAGTAACTACGGCTCGTATCCTGCTTAAACGCAGAGCACAGTTTGTTTATCATCGAGGTACTGATGACCCCTATATTAGTTTTCATTGCCGGTTTGACAGAGATGGTACCAATGGTTGAACCGTGGATTGGCAGTATCATTGCTATAGTATTTTTTGCATACCCATGTAACTCGTTTTGCCGCCGATGTTGTTTGCTACTCAGCCGGCTTCTCTATGTTCTCCTTTGTGTTTTCTTTTACAGATGCCGTCTCGTTAGACTGAGCTAACTTTGCGGCTTTTTTTCTTGTTTTGGTTCTCTCTGACCTATTCTTTTGCAACTCTATCAGGAACGGAGTCGGCTCCCAACGTTTCCGTGCAATCTCGACAATGCGATTGACCAGCGTTGTGTGCCCCATACCAGCCTGCAATGCAGCCAAAGGAAACGCACTAGTTCGTTCAAGATAGGGATTGGCATTGACCTCAACGACAATTGGTATCCCATCAGCGGAAAGCCTGATGTCTACCCTGGCATAATCCTGTACTTTCAAGGCATAGGCTGCCTCTCTGCCAGCCATAATTAAGCGCGCTCGTACCTCAGGAGCTAGTTCCGTGGCAACGATAGCATTGACAGCCCCAAACTGAAGACTATCTGTATCTGACTTTGCCTCGTGACCGTAAATCCGCGGATATCCGCTGGGAAGTTTGGCAAAATCAAGCTCCATTACTGGCAATATCTCCGCGGGGTCGTTGCCCAAAATGCCGACATAGAACTCGCGTCCTTCGATGTATTCCTCCACCAGGGCAGGTACCTTCAGATGCGTTTGGATAAAGCCGATACGCTCAATAAGCTTAGAATATTCGGTTACCAGGGAAGAATCATCGATGCCGAGGGAAGTGTCTCCGTGCAAAGGTTTAACAAACAAGGGGAAACGCATCTTACCGGCGAATTCGAGGTTGTCCTTGTCAAAGGTGGCGTAATTTGGATAAGGTACCCCATGAAACTTCAAGAGTTTCTTCGTTACCGCCTTGTCTTGTCTTAATACCATCCCTGCCGGGCCAGTTCCCGTAAAAGGTTGGCCGAGCATGGCAAGAACCGCTGTAACATGCATTTCATATGCATCGTTATCAGCAAACCTCTCGCAGAGATTGAACACAACGTCGGGTCGTTTGTCATCAAGGTTATCCAGAAGTTCGCGTAAGTCGTCGCGTATTCCGATTAATGATACTTTGTGCCCGCCTTCTGACAAAGCTCCGGCGACCTGCTCTACCACTTCATCGTGCTCGGTTCCTTCCTTACTGTGCTCTTCCCAGAACAGCACAGAAATCTTCAGTTTATCCATCCCGTTAGCCTCCTTTCCAATCACGACAACATCAGGCGTCTACAAAACAGCCCCGGTGCAAGTAGTTCATGACCAGAGTGGTGATGAATACAGACACACTCACCATTTGTGTTGCGGTTTGTTCAGGTTCTATCTTGAGCCCGAGGAATTGGACCCGCTCTAGCAATTCATCGGTTAGAGCACTCAGGAGCTCACGGTTAATACCAGTCCAGTAATTCACCTCTCGAATCAGTTGTTTGCGATTAGCCCGAAGGACATCCACCGCCGGTTGTCCCTGCACTGTGGGGAACAGCCTTCGCAAGTCGTTGTTGAGAGTGCGATGGAGGTTGAGACTGATGTGGTTAGTATCTCTACCCGTTTCGTACCATCTATCCAGAGTCATCGTCAATTCTTGTACAGGCATATCCAGCTTCTCATCAGTAACGATGGGCGGCTTTTGACCGTATTTGCGTACCATTTTATCAACATAAATTAATTTAGCCAGAGCCGGAGTGTCAGCGTATTGATTCTGCCAATCTGAGCCAGGCATGAGCCATACAGCGAAAGTTTCCGCAAAATCATCATCAGGATGCTTCTGTGCGTACCAGCCCGGTATGTGCCGCACAAACTTGGCGCTAAAAGGTACTGGCTGATAATTATCCCGGTAGGGCTGCGAAAATCTCCCAAATAGCTGTCGCCATTCTGGCTTCCTGTATAAGCGATATGCATAATTGAACGCATGTCCGGCCTCATGGCGGAGATACATCATCACTTCCGATTCGTCTTCAGCTTCGATGCCAGTCAATTGACTTTCCAGCTTACATAATTCCGGGTCGGCCAGGTAGAATGGAATCCCTATCACGGGAACCCCATGAGGACAGCCCCATTCATCAGCCAGATATGTTTTTGGCTTGAAGCAGATGCCTGTTTTTTCCAACTCCTGATAGAGTTCACCAATAAGTACCTCAAGTCGTGTGCCCTGAATCTTGAGTGATAGGTCACTAATCTTCCGGGATAATAATGCTTGTTGCTCTGTATTCAGAACTTTTTTCCCGGCAGTCTCACGAAATTCCGATGGGCTCATACTTTTCTCACCGGTTTTACTAATTCGCATTTGTACACGATGAATTTCTATATTCTACCATAGCTCCACACTAGTCAAATACGCAAAGACTTATTTAAAGGCTGGAATGACTAAAAGACCTTGAATATCGCCCGTAGAAGCCAGATAATAATGAGAATAACTGCAATAACAAGTGCTAGATGGACCAACCCGCCCAGAGTAAAGCGAGTAAGTAGACCGAGTAGCCACAAGATTAAGAGAATAACACCAATAATTAATAAGATGGACATGTTGACCTCCTTCATATATCGGCACTGCACCAGCTACCCAGCGAGGTGCGCTTACTTAGTTATTATACATGCTTTTTTGATAGCCTTCCCTAACTTTCGCGCTCACTATTTAAGAGATGAATTTTTATGGGCAAGACGTCGTAAGCATAACCAGCGTACAAACCAGACCAATAAAATGACGACAGCTAATGCACCTACCACCTCCCAGGTAGAAGGGGTGAAGCCTAGGATGCTGAGACCATACTTGGTAACGACCCCGATAATTACTAGCGCTCCATCGGCAACAACAGACGCCAGGACAATGCCCAGGACAAGTTGGTAGTATCGCATACCGATGCATCCCGCTGCTACTGATGACGGTGTGAGCAATCCCGGTGTCAGCCGGGCAATCGCCACCGCTAGCGGCGCTCGTCTGCTGAGCTTGGTATTAAGCCAAACCATTCTTTCGCTCAGTTTAAGTTTAGGGAAGCGCTTCCCCAACCAGTTGGTGAAGGCATCACCCACAAAGCGGCTCAACCAGAAGATAACGGTGGCCCCGACCTCTCTACCCAGCACCAAGGCCAATATGACAAGCAGCACCCGGAATGAGAATAGCCCACTTTCATAACTGGTAATGAATAAAGCACCATCGATAATAAAGGGGAAAGGCACTCCTACTTCAGTTAGCGCAGCCACTAAAAACAAGGCAACCAGTGCCTCAAAACTGTTCTGAGCAACAGCGTTAGTAGCGATAGCCAGCAGTGAGTTAAACCATTCCATCATCGCAAATGTTGTACTTTGGCCTTAATTACAGGGTGTTCCCTGCGCTTTTCCCAATACAATGAACCATACGTATCTTTTATGATACTAAAGTCTTATTATACTTATAATATTCTGCCTTAGAATGTCGGTAGCACCGGGGATATTATTGCCGACAAATTTAAGCAGTTCATCTTGCAGATTTACTGAAGGTAAGAAAAAGCTAAAAAGAGCAATGCGCCACAGTGGAAGTGGGAATATGGATAGATAGCATAATAGGATACTCCAGCGGCCTCTATGCACGGCATCATGATCGCCTGACTCCTTTGTGGTGTGGGATATCAACTGCGCGCCGCAGATATTTTTAGCAGACGGTCTTTTGCCCTCTGTAACCTGGTGTTCAAGCGCTTTATTTGATTAACCATCACCCCGGGTCATTTTCCTGGCGTCCCGCAAGTACTCATATATATTTATGATGGTCACTCAGATTCTCCTCCCCGGGCGCTACGCCGGAAATACTTCAAGAGCTCAATAACCGTAGCCGCTATCGGTACGGCGATAATGAATCCCACCAGACCGATTAGATAGGCGCCCACGAGGCTTACAAGGAGGATAAAAATTGGATTCATCTTCATGTTACTACCCTGGATCCGGGGCACGAGCAGGTTGTTCTCTATCAACTGAATAACTACCAAGCCGAGGATAATCCAGAGAGCTTTCTCCGGACTGGTGGCCAGCGCAATAGCAACACTGGCACCAATACTTAGCCAGAAACCCAGCGTTGGAATGTTTTCCATCAAGGCCGCCCACACAGCCAGAGCCGGCGCGAACTCGATTCTCAGAACGGTCAGCATAATGAAAACCAGAATACCTACGAAAACGCTCATGATAAACTGGCCGCGGATATAGCGCCCAAGTACTAGCTCAAGAATGCCAGCCACATTCTTCGCATGCTCACTCGCCCAGGAAGGCATGATTCCAAAAAAACCATCACGGAGCTTGTCCCAGTCCTTTAGCATGAAGAAAACTATCAGGGGCAGGGCGAGAAACCCAAGAATCAGACCTGCGCTGGCTGCTGCCATAGAAAAACCCTTGCCAAGCCCGCTGCGCAATACATTAACCGCCGTGACACCGGCACTTGCAATGGTCTGATCATACTGCTGTAGCATTGACGCCGGCACCTCAAGCCGGATTGTCGCCATCAAACTCTGAATCCTCTCCACCACATCGGAAATTAACTGAGGCAGGTTCTGCCACAGGAGCGAGGCGGAACTGCTGACTACCGTAAACATGTAAAATAGCATACCTGCGATTATGACGAGGCCAATGAAATAGACACCGATAATTATGGATATGCGTTTGAGTTCAGGATGCTTTTTACCACCGGGCAGATGCTTTTCCAGCCAGCGCACGAGAGGCAGCAAGAGGTACGCGATGATGAGACCGACAATGAAAGGTAGAACGACGCTGATGAATTTCCAGATAAGCCAGACGAATAGCAGAAGGCTGATGATAAAGGTTATAAGCCTCCAGTGCCTTCTTATTACCGCGCCGACTGAGTTCAAATTTCACCTCCACTGCCGTCACCTGGGCGGTGAGACAGGATGGCTCCTGGCGACAGCGATAGTAAGTTCCGACCTTTGCGCTGCAATTCGTCTACCAATTCCTGCACACTGCACGGCACCACGTTATTCAGTTAGAGCCACTGGTGTCGTCGCAGATATAGTTTTCTAGCTCTTTAGTGCCTTGACCGCCACCTGTCCCTTCCGGCTTGCCTCGGATGTTGCCTCCTTGACCGTGTTCATAACTCCACTGGTCTTTTCTTTGAGTGTGTCCACGACTTCAGTGGACTTGTCCTTAATTAGCTGTCTGGTCTCTTTACCCGGCTTCAATGCATGGAGCAAAGCGATAACTCCACCAATAATTACTCCGGTAACCAAACCGATACCAAAACCTGCCGATGTTTTACTTTCCATTTCGCTTCTCCTCAATTACTTTCCTTTTTTTAATATTTTACTGAGGCTCTTGAATCCCCCGCGAATACCTTGAATCAGTGCCAGTATCGTAGCCAATGGACCCCCTTGCACCAGGGTAATGGTATCATACACAATTTTCGACGCCGCCTTAACCAGCAACAGTGTGGACTTTATCGTACGATACAGACGGTAGACCAGCACTGCAGCAAAGATGAGCACAGCCGTGGTCACAAAACCCAGGATGGTTATACTCAAGTCACGGAACCATTCAATACCCATTGTTCGTCACTTCCCTGGTATGGTGTAGGAGGCGGAGGCTCTAAGTCCCCAACCTCCTCAATGAACCCTTTTAACGGGACCATCCCATTTTCTGATTTGTCCTGCTTTCACATCGAGAACCTCGCGCCTTACGGGGCGGGCTTAAAATAGGATTGGCATCTATGAATGAATGGTAGATGTCAATCCTTGTGCCAACGCTCTGCCGTCCAGCGTGGTGGCGCCGGTATGAAGCGCGATTGGTGAGCCGGCCCGCATCACCGGCTCACCAGGATATCTCAATTCTTGGTCTAGCTGTTTGACTTGTCGAAGCTAAACTGTCTTGTCTTCTATCACAGCCGCAGCCGCGTTATGCTTGACAGATTCAATGCCACTCATCGCACCCTCTTTGGCTGTATACCCCTCAGATACCGCGATGGTCTCTCCGTTTACAGCAACCAGCCTAAACCTGAATTCCCCCGCCACATCCTTGCTTATTTCAAATTTAGCATCCACCTTATGCCGCCCTCTCTTTATTATTACCTGTTGAACTATTCCCAGGTATGACTCATACCCATACTGGTTATAATAGTGGTCTACCAACTCCAGGTCTTTCTCTTCCTGCCATTTTTCAATCTCTTCCAGCCACTTATCCTTATGCATACCCGGAGCTTTCCTGAGAACTTCTTCCGGCATATCCAGAATGAACTTCATTGTCTCCGGGTGCCACTTTAGAGCGGCCCAGGGCATGGCAAACCACTTGTCGCTGATGCCAAGAAAGCCTCCAAAGGAAACCAACGCGAATGCAATCAGACCTTCGCGCATATCCACCACAAAGGTCTGCACCTGACCCATGTCGTCGCCATTCTTATTGATTACATTGTACTGTGCCAACCTGATGCTTGGTACGAACCTTGCCGATTTACTACTCATAGTATTCCTCCTTATAAATCCTCTTTTAGCGGCTAGCTGACATGACTGCCAGTGGACTTAGCCACCAAACCGTTTGAAGATGGAAAACCGGGACATTTCGCCTTTTACTTGCTTTGCTCATTTCTTATGGTTTTGACCTCCTTTTACTTATTGTGACCTTCCCACCTCGTTCATCAGCCTATCCTTTCTATAAGACAATTACACTGACAATGCCACCAACAATCATCACTGAGCCTAAAATCAGCAGAGGCCAGTACCACCACTTTGCCTTCATTTGGGCGGAAGATTGGATCGACTTATCCTGAACACTCATGCGTTTATCTCCTCTCTATTACTTAGTCTTCAAAGGGCGGTCACTCTGATACACGTCTAGCTTAAGTACAGGCTTAACCTCGACTGCATCATTACCAGTAATATTCACAAGGCCTTACGGGGCAGGCTTTACGATGTTATTGGCGTTTAATGTAACTGCAGTCTGCGCCAGTGCTCTGCCGTTCAGCGTGGCGCCGGTATTCAGCACAATCGCTGTTTGACACAATATATTTCCATTTAAGACAGACGTCGTGCCAAGTGTCGTTTGGCCAGCGACCTGCCAGAAGATGTTCTTGGCCTGTACGCCGCCGCTCAGATTAACACGGGCACCGTTGCCCACGGTGAGAGTTTGCCCTATCTGGAAAATCCAGACATCATTTGCGCCGCCCGAGAGAGTGACGCCAGTGGGTATTGTAACCCCAGTCCCCCATTTGTAGAGTCCAGGAGCGAGTGTCATCCCGCCTATATTTCCGGCGCCCAGTTCAGTAGCAGTGGGCAATGTCCGTCCAGCAGCGTTGGTGTACGCGATTTCCATGTCGCTTACAGCCGTGGTCATGTTAGCTGGAGTAGGTACTGCATAGCCAGGTGCATATACTTTTCCAGTAACCAAGGATGATGTTGAAAATTGATTCGAGGCATCCATTATTAACCCAAATCCAGTTATGTAAGTCGCAGCAGCTGGACTAATTCCAATATCTCCAATAATTGAGGTGGTTCCAGTGGTTGAGATTCCTGATTTTGACAGGATCGCGAAATTACTGGCCGTCCCAAGTGGTACTGGTGTTAGTGTCGGTGTAGGTGTCGGCGTTGGTGTAGGTGTCGGTGTAGGTGTCGGCGTTGGTGTTAGTGTCGGCGTCGGTGTAGGTGTAGGCGTCGGTGTAGGCGTAGGCGTTGGTGTAGGCGTCAGTGTTGTCGTTGTTGGTGCAGGTGTAGGCGTAGGCGTAGGTGTTGGCGTGGGTGTCGGTGTCGATGCCGTTACCTTCTTTGTGAAAATCAGGGCTTTGCTACCGCAGGTTATTGTGAGTTTGTCACCCTCAATCTTGTAGCTTTCAGCAGCCTGAAGTTCCGTTAAATATTCCTTCTCCTGGTCCATAAGAGGTTTAGGTCCCGCCATCATTGTGGAAGCAAGTGGTTTTGGGATGGAGAGCTTATTATCTTTCAATTCGTAACCACCTACATACCTGTTCACACCGGCAGAGCCTGCTACTTGACCCTTAGCACTATCAAACAGCGCGGTAACCTCGGTATCTTTTAGCGCAGATTTCAAATTTCCTGGCTGGCCGTATGATTGTAGCACCCACGTTGTATTTTCCAGTGTAGCTACGGGGGTTGGTGCCGTTACCTTCTTTAAGACGATCTCAACCGTAGATGGGTTGTCCCGCGTGATGACAAGGTATGCTCTATCACTGGTGAACCAGAGCTTCCCGTCAACTGTAATGGTTGCCCGAACGGCGTAAGTGTAACGGGGGTCAATAGTGGCCGGGTTGTATTTGATTTCAAACGAGAAGGGGACTTGCTGCCCGGTGGTGGTGATAACTTGTTCTCCAATGGTCACGGCGGGGGCGTCTTGCTTGGAGATATCAAGGAGTTTGACTTCAACGGCAGCCCCTGAGGGAAGCGCTATTTTCTCCAGATAGGTCACGGTTCCGGTAACTTTAGCCTCTGGCGTTGGTGTTGGTGTAGGCGTGGGTGTGGGAGTTGCACGGGTGCAGGCTGACATCAGTATAACGGCAAGTATCAAGATGAGGAATATAGTAAGCCCGAGTATGGTCTTCTTCACTTGAAACCTCCTGCGTATTCCGAACGGCACACACAATAGTGTAAAAGGGACCTGGGGGCGCTAGCGCCCCCAGGTCCCTTATTCATACTTTACGGGGTAGGCTTTGTAACTGTATTTTGGTCAAGATTGACCGCAGTCTGTGCTAAAGCTCTGCCGTTCATCGACGCGCCAGTCTTCAACATGATCGCTGTTTGACACAATATTATTCCCTCAAAATGAGCGTTTGTTTGAATGTCTACAAAACCGGCGACCTGCCAGAAGATGTTCTTGGCCTTTGCGCCACCACTCAAGGAAACGTTCTTAGCGGGGCTCACAGTGAGATTCCCCGGTATCTGGAAGATCCAGACATCATTTGGACCACCCGAGATAGTGACGTCCGTTGATATTGTCACCCCGGTAGTCCATTTGTAGAGGCCGGGAGTGAGAGTTTTTCCGCCGATTTCTCCAGTGCCCAGGTTAAGGAAAGCAGGTGTTGGCCGTCCGGCGGCGTCGGTGTACGCAGTTTGCATGTTTAAAACGGCCGTAGTCAGGTTCGAGTTAGTAGGAGTCGTCATGTCGGCTCCGTATAAACTTCCGGTTACTTGAGGTGATGTCGCAGATAGAGTCCCCACCTTCGTTAATGAAAATCCAGTTAAGAAAGTCGTGGCGGCTGGACTCACTCCGACATCCCCGGTAATCACAGAAGCTGGAACCGTCGAGACTGCTGTTTTCGCCAGAATCACATAATTGCCGGCCGTCCCGAGGTCTACTGCCGCTAGAGGTGCTGCACCTGTGGTAAAGCTCCAGACATAGGGATTGGCCAGGAAATTACCGGCCACGTCCTTAACGCCGGTAGACATCGTGGCAGTATATACGGTGCTGGTTGCGAGACTGCTTGCTGGTGTAAAGGTCGCCGTTACGCCGGCGTAGGTCACCGTGCCTGAAACTGGCGTTAGCGTTATCGCCTGCTTTAAGGTAAAGGTGGCGATGGTAACCGTCAAGGGGTCCAGCGCCTCACTGAAGG
>JAZDPB010000032.1:0-7472 GCA_043797985.1 Chloroflexota bacterium | reverse complement strand
AGTCAGCAAGACAAGAGCTATGCAAACCGCCAGGTCGCCTCCTGCTACCATATAGGTTACAACGTCCCTTTGCCAGAGACGAAAGCGGAAGATAATCTTCAAGATACTGTAAACCCCGACTAAACCGATGATGAGAAGCATATGCCATCCTGTTGGAGGCTGTTTGGGGATGGTGAAGATAAGGGCTACCGCCATGGCAAAGCCGAAGAAGCGGAAAAGAGAGAGAAATAGATAGACGCCTCTCTCATAAGACGACTCACGAGATGATGACAATAATGATTCTTTCTTTTTAGCCATTTTAGAACCTCCGTTGCCTAAGTGTTCATTACGTTATATTATATTTATACTCCCCGTTTGTCAAGTGAGCACGGTTTTATTGACTGGTTTAACATTTATAGTCCCAAATACCAGACAGTAAGACCTTCTCCCCAAAGGAGACCAACGAGGGCACCCAGAGAGAGGAATGGCGCGTAGGGTACAGCTTCCTTCCGTCTTTTCCGGCGGAGCAGGAGTAAGAAGCCTGCCGTGAGACCTCCACTAAGGAAGGAAATCATCATCGCCACCAATACTGATGGGAAACCCGTTGCCAGTCCCACCAGTCCTGCCATCTTCAAATCTCCCCAGCCCATACCTCCTTTGTAGAGTAGAGCGATAAGAAGAAAAAGACCAGCGAAAATTCCGCCGCCACTGAGGGAGCTTAGGAAGACATGCAGCATGGTGTTTTCCCCCAGAAACGCTCTGGAAAAGCCAAGGCTTGGCCAGAAGGGGGACAGAATAAGGCTAATCCCTATCGCCGGATAAACAATCTTATTGAGGATGAGACCATGCTCTAGGTCGATAACTGCCAAGACAAGGAAGAGACAGGTATAAAAAGCCAGCACCCAAAACTCAATGCTGAAACCGTAGCTAAAGGACACGAAGGCAAAGAGAAGTCCAGTTCCCAATTCTACAGCGAAAACACGGCGGGGGATGTTGGCCCCGCAGTAACGGCACCTCCCCTTAAGCCAGAGATAGCTCGCTATAGGGATGAGCGCAAAGACTCTAAGCTTCCTACCACAGGTGTCACAATGCGAGGGTGGGTATATTAGAGATTGTCCCCGCGGCAGTCGGTCAATGCAGACATTGAGAAAGCTCCCGATGCAAATGCCTAAAATGAAACCGAAGATAGGAGTCCACATATCTATAATTCTTTCAGCACAAGCCCAACATTGACAGCCAACTCAGCTTTAGGGAAATCTGGGGGGTAAAGAATCGGTGGCTCAAACTCAGCAACCGGGCGTCCTAAAGCGCTCTCAACCGCCGGGACAATATCTGGATTCAAGGAAAGAGCCGAGCCAAAAAGGCAGACAGGTATATCGGGGGGTAGTGGGTTATCTGGGTTACTCTCGTCGTAAAAGGCTATGATGCGCTCTAAGGCGTCAGTGACCAGCGCTGGCAGGGCCTCTGGCTCCTGGGGTCTCTCTCCCAAAAATGTGCTCCGAGTGGCCAGAGGTATGTTGTCCCTCATTATGATAGAATCAAGGCTATTGGGTTCCACAGCAACAATGATGGCTTGGGATTGATTTACTGCTCGGCTTAAGGCAAAAGTGGTAGTCTCAATCTTATCCGGGCGGAGCCCAGCCAACCTAAGCGTTTCGACAAGGGTGAGAACCGGTTCCCTAGGTACGGAGACGACGAAGAAACGTCGCCGGTCCACTCCGCTTTCCAAAGGGTGCCAGAATAAGAGGGTATTCTCAGCAGAATAGCCCATATCCCTTCTTGCCTGCTGGGGGATGACAACCTCAGGGCGAACCTCCTTCAGGTTAGGAATCTCTAGAGTCCGGAAAACTGAGTGAAAGGCGGGAAGCGAAGCAAGCACTCGGTGCTGCCCACTGAACTCTTCCTTGCTCACCGCGGCTCTAATCACGCTGGCCAGTCCCTGTGAGTTAACCGCGAATCCACCCCTCAAGAACCTGGGGTTAATGGGGGTGATGGCCCAGGCCACCACCCTCTCCCCTCGGCAGGCTAGGAGCTTTAGGCTCATGCCCTCTATGCATAAGGACAGAAGACCCTTCGGCCCACCCAAGAACTCGTTTAGTCTCTGAATAATGTTTTCCATATCACCTTACTACCCTCGTGAGGAAAGCCAAGATTTCCGCTCTAGCGGTAATAGACGAGTAGTTCTAACATCATCTGCCATAAGTCTTCTGTCCCCTCAACCGCAGTGATATCCATACTTTGCACTGTGGGAGCTACTGTCCCTTGGGTCAAACCCTCAATGAAACTGACTAAGGCATCTGCCTTGCCTTCAATACTAAGGCTATGCCTTATGGCGGAATACTTTCTCTCTTTCAGACTTATAGAGGTATAGCCAGAATCCCACCTAGCGATGGTAATATTGTTTTCATCAGTGTATTGCATTATCAGGTCGGTAGCTGCTGTAGCCTCTGCCTCGCTCGGTAAGGGGCTCTCGGCAAGAGCCGACTGAGCCTGCTCCAGACTCTGGCGGAGACTTTCAAGGTCAATCTCTTTCTCTGCCTTGCTGAGATCCAGCTCAGTGGCTCTACCGCGAATCTCTAGTCCTGCCTTCTCTTGTTCAAGGTCTGCGTTTCCCCGAGAGGAGAAAAAGAAGAAAACTGCTCCCACCACCAGCAATATAACCAGGGCAATATCCACCCATGAAAGCCTGCGGAGATTAGCCATCACTTCCCCCTATTTTAACCTCAACTGTCAGAGCAAAGGAGATAGAGGTCTCGGCTTTCTCAGATTTCAGGGAGACGATTTGGGAAATCGCCGGAGAGGCCAGCAGTACGCGGCGATACCCAAGAAGCGCCGCGTAATCTGAGGTGGTACCAGTGGCGTCCACCCGCGTCCCGTCCTGCTTTACTGAAGAGAGGTTTACTCCTTGAGGCTTGGACTGAAAAAGGGCAGCCATAACCTGAGGCCAATCAGCCTGCTTTATTGCCAGCTCGCTCCAGTCGTCTTCCAAAGCCTGATGCTCCTTCTTTAGCGCCTCTACAGTCGTTTCTAGCTCTTTAGCTTTGTCCCTTTCGGCATTCGCTACGGCTAACCTCTCCTCTATCTGGTGTATTTCCTGCTGGGTAGAGTCAATAGCCGCCTCAAGGGTGGACTTTTCCTGATAAAGGTTCGTGATAAAGAAGACCTCGGCGGCTATCACTAGGACAAGCAAGAGGCGAAGCGAGAAGCGCTGGAAAGAAATGGTGGGTTTTTGGTATTCCAGCGGTATGAGGTTGAAATTTGGCACCTGGCGATAGATTTTTCTCGGTTGCATTCCCCTCCCCATCAATCTGCGGCTTTCAACCAGTGTTATCCTATTTGAGGAATTATTGAGTATATGGCTGACACTATAGCAACGCCGATAAAGCCGACTACTAACCCTATGAAGATGATCATTGCTGGCTCAATCATATCGGTAGCCCTGGCAGCGATTCTATCTGTTTCCTGCTCGTAGAAAGTAGCCAGGCCCCCCAAATTCACTTTAAGGGCGCCTGTTTCTTCACCGATGCCTATTGTCTGGGAAAACAGGCGCGGAAATATCCCTTGTCTCGAGATCGCTGGCTCAAGCCTGCTCCCAGTTAACACTTCTCGGTAAACTTCGGACAATCCCTCTCGAAAAACGCTGTTGTCGGTCGTTTCAATGCTGAGTTTTATCGCCTCGGTCATAGGTATTCCCCCCATCAGTAGAGTGGTAAGGTTGGAACATAAGCGTGCCATTTGACTTTGATAGACTACTTTGCCGACAACCGGTATCTTAAGGATAATGCCATCCCATCTTTTTTTCCCTTGTGGTGTACGGGAGTACCACCAGCCGAGCAAGGATAGGGTGACAATAGTAACAAAGATATACTTACCATAGGCTTGGCCAATGTTACCAATACCAAGCAGCAACTTGGTAGTGAGGGGAATATCAGCCCCATATTCCGCCAAGAGCCCCGTCAGTGCCGGGAGGGCGATGGTAATAAGTATGAACGCCGCCACTATGCCCACTACTAACACAATAGCAGGATAGGTAAGTGCTTTCCTGATTTTTCCGGTGATGGCTCTTTGTCTCTCAATGTGAGCCACTATCTCGAGGAGAATTTTCCCCATTTCCCCTGTTTCCTCCGCCACCTGAAGTAAACGAGTGTAGAAAGGAGAGAAGACAGAGTGCTGATTGGCACAAGCCTGGGAAAAGGAGTTCCCCACCTCGACATCCCGCATGAGCGAATGAATGACATCCTTAAAAGCCCGCTTTTCTGTCATCTCATAAAGTACTCTCAGGGAAGGGGTGAGAGCAATTCCTGATTCAAGGAGGGAGGCAAGCTCACGAGTAAAGGCGATAATATCCAGAGGTTTGACCCCGAACAGGGTGGGTATAAGCTCAGCCATGGAGGGGTGTCTGCGTCGCTTTTTCAAGCTAAGGACGATAAGGTTAGACGCCCAGAGGGCTTCCCGGGCCCTTTCCAGGGACTCAACCTCTAAAGCCCCAGCCACTCTATCGCCGCTCTCATTATACGCTACATACTTAATAACCATTCTTCTGTCCCTTGAAATGGGTTAAACTAACTATCACTGCTTGGCAGGCTCTTACCTACACTCTCTAGCACTATTTGTCTTGTCATCAATGGCTCTATATACCTCATTCCCTCTCCCATCTCTTAATCCGTGGTGAAAACATGGCGCAGTATCTCCCCCGGTGTGGTCAACCCCTCCTTAACTTTGCACATCCCGTCCCGCCGCATTATAACCATCCCTTGCTTCAGTGCCTCCTCCTTAATCTCAGACGCAGTAGCACGTCGAATAATCAAACTCCTTATTTCTTCAGTTACCGGTATTACTTCAAATACCCCAAGTCTGCCCAAATAGCCAGTGAAGGAGCAAATATTACAGCCCTGACCAGAATAGAATTCTTCCGCAGGCTCTTTCATCTCCTGCTCGTAGGCTAAGGCCTCGGTTGCCGTCGGAGCAGTGAGCGTCTTGCACTCGGGGCAAACCTTGCGAACTAACCGCTGGGCGACAACGCCGATGAGGCCAGTGGAAGCGGCAAAAGGTTCAGCGCCGAGGTCAATAAACCGAGTTATGCTGCTGGCGGCATCGTTGGCATGGATGGAAGAAAGCACCAGGTGCCCAGTGTTAGCCGCCTGGATAGCAACTTGAGCCGTTTCTTTATCTCGGACCTCGCCTACCAATATGATGTCTGGGTCCATTCGCATAATAGCACGCAGTCCGGCAGCAAAGTCAATGCCGGCTGCCGGGTTGGTGTCAATTTGGCTAATGTCCTCAAAGCGATACTCCACGGGGTCCTCAATAGTCATGATGTTTCGTTTCCCATCGGCCAGAGCGTATATGGATGCATACAGCGTTGTTGTTTTTCCTGACCCGGTTGGTCCGCTGATGGCTATCATTCCCAGTGGATAGTTAATTAGTCTATCATACGTCTGGCGCGCTGCCCCTACCAGTCCCAGTTCAGACATATCAAAGCGAATGATGCTCTTATCCAACACCCGGATTACCATCATCTCTCCATATGAGGTCTCAATGACGGCAACTCGGAAGTTGACCTCCCTCTCTCCGAAGGTCATAGTGAAAGAGCCATCTTGCGGGCGTCTCCTTTCAGCAATGTCCAGGTTAGCCATCACCTTTATCCTCGATACCATGTTCTGATGAATCCCCAAAGGGATGGTGTGGACCTTGTGTAACACGCCATCGATTCGGTAAATCACATTGGCGGAATCAGCCGTTGGCACAATATGGATATCCGAAGCGCGGCTCTTAACTGCTTGAAGAGTGATCATCTCCACAGCACGCACAACAGGAGCCTCGCTCACTCCCTCCAGCACCGCGGGAAGACCAGGCGGCGCAGCTATGGAGGTCTGCCCAGTGACCACCTCAAGGGTTCGGTCAAGATCTCGAGTGAGTTGCGAAGTAGGCTTGTAAATGACGTCAATCATATCCCTAACTCTGGTGTCTAGCGGAAGCGCTGGCCTTATTGTCCGCCTCGTCATGGCAGAAAGAGTATTGATTAGCTCAAAATCATTAGGACTTTCCATAGCCAACTGGAGCTCTCCACCAGAGCCAAGAGCAATGGGTAAGACCTCGTGCTCTCGAGCGAATTCCTCGGGAACAAGCGCCAATGCCTTAGCATCGATCTCCATTTGTTTCAGATTGACAATGGGCACCTTAAGCTGGAAACTCAATGCAGTGGTGAGGACCTCTCTGGAGATAAGTTTCTGCTCTAGGAAGACATCAGTAAGCCTTTTCTCCTTCGCCTTAGCTATCTCGCGAGCTTTGTCAAGCTGCTCAGAGGTTATGAATCCTCCCTCCACCAGAGCCTGCCCCAGCCGGTCTTGGAATGTCACAAATCTTCTATCAACCATATTCCTAATCACGGATGTTTATTCTTGTGCAACTACTAACTTAACAACAGTTGTAACTGTCAAAATCTCGGTTTACCACTTATCTCATCTCCGCATGACCTTCGCCAATTGGCGAAGTTCTATATTTAAGCCTACAATTAAATAGCTTCTTTGTCAACAACCGTGCTCGCCGATGTGTTAGAAAAACCCAAAAGTGGGCAGTTTAACCTGTTACCCCATTCCTCATTGACTAATCTCTAAAGCTAGATGTAATATTAAGTAAACAAAAAGTGATGACTTCGAGATGATCAAGAGGATTCTTATTACAACTATAATATTATCACTAATATTTATCCTTGGATGCTCAGGAATATCAGGTCTGACACACACTTCATCCGCAGCAAATCCAGAGATAAACACGAAAGCAGAGCTTGGTTCAAAGTGGCAAATGAATCAGACGGAAATTGAGATAGGAGCAGATGATGAATCACCAATGCTCTTAAAATTAGCCAATGGGGATAGAGCAGAGGTCTATTCCTATGCCGGTTACTACATTGATGGCTCTTCCCGAGGTTACCGGGATATTCGTGAGATAGCTGCTGGCGCTACAGCGATGAAGACCTTAACCTGGACTGCTCTGGTGAACTCCAACGCCCCCAAGGCGGTTGCCGACGGAGCAAATTACGTTACCGAGAGGGATGAAACCAACAATGCGGAAGCGGCAACCTTCTCAAGCACCTCACTTCCTGACCTCGTTATTGAAGGGATTACCCTGTCACCGACACGTCCATCAATAGGCGACAAAGTAACCTTTACTATCACCATAAAGAACCAGGGCAGTGGTGAGGCTGGTTCCTCTCGTATCATTTACTACATTGATAGCATCTACCTGACTTCAGCCACTGTTGATCCAATAGACGCCGGCGCCACAGCCAACACGACCTTCACCTGGACTGCTGAAGCCGGCTCCCATGCTATCAAGGCGGTTGCCGACTCCGAGGAGAAGGTTGTTGAGAGTGATGAGACTAACAATGATAATACATATGTCTTCTCAGTCCTCGCTCCTGACCTCATCATCCAGACGATAACCTGGTCGCCGGAAAATCCATCAATAAGAGACAAAGTAACCTTCACGGT
>JAZDPB010000004.1:0-2296 GCA_043797985.1 Chloroflexota bacterium | reverse complement strand
TGACCTGAGGGATCGCATTGAAGCCATCTGTCTTGAGTTTCCCCGTTACGGCTACCGACGGGTCACCAGGCAGCTCAAGCGTGAGAGATGGGCAGTAAATCACAAGAGGGTGCTGCGCTTGATGCGGGAGAGCGACCTGCTCTGCCGGGTGAAGAGGAAATATGTGAAGACTACGGACAGCAAGCACGGCTTCCCCAGGTATCTCAATCTCATAAAGAAAATGCTTATTATCTACCTGAACCAGGTGTGGCTTACCGACATCACCTACATCCGCATCCGGACTGGCTTTGTCTACCTGGCGGCGATTCTTGATGCTTACTCCCGCCGGGTGATAGGCTATGCCATATCCACCGGTCTGGACACTACCCTCACCCTTGAGGCGCTACGCATGGCTGTCGCCGGGCGTAAACCTGGCCCCGGTGTCATTCACCACTCAGATCAGGGAGTGCAGTACGCCTCGGAGGAATACACAGACGAGCTCAAGAGCCACGGGTTTGTCATCAGCATGGCCCGGACGGGCAATCCCTATGAGAACGCCAGGATGGAGAGTTTCTTCAAGACACTGAAATATGAGGAGGTGTATCTATGTGAGTATGAAACCTTTGAGGATGTGATGACCAAGATTCCCTATTTCATTGAGGAGGTGTACAATCACAAGAGACTGCATTCGGCACTGGGCTACCTGCCACCGAATGAATTTGAGGAGCTAATTAACATTGGCCCGAAGAAGGAGTTACCCCGCCAGACTCTCCTAACCCTATCTGTCCAATCATAGGGGTGCACTCCAATATCAACGTCTCACTAAGCAAAAATCTTATGACCGGTTGAAGCTCACTGCCATACACGAGGGAGAGGAAGGTAAAAAGGCCGGAGCACCAAAAATAGCAATCAAAGTCTATTCCAGTCGGTTCCCTAACATCTTTTTCGACCCAAGCACTAGGCTCAATGGGCAGGCGTTGAGGGCGCTATACCTAGTTCAATGATTCCATAATAACATAGCAATATTATTGGTTTAGGCCAGAGCTATCGATTCCAGGCCATAACGCCAGCGAAATATTACTGGTTGCTCGTTTACTTCTGTGATATATTGCCCAATACGCTCCTTCAATTCATTTCTCGACGATACCCTTATACCACGAAGAAGAGTCCTGGTCATTTTGGAAAAGAAGGATTCGATCAGGTTCAGCCACGATCCATGCTTGGGCGTAAAAATGAATTCAAACCGATTTGGTTTCGTCATTAAGTAGGACTTTGTCTCTTTGGAGATATGCGCGGAATGATTATCCAGCACCATACGGATCTTAATCTGGGGAGAATAAGCCTCGTCTATTCTTTTCAAAAAATCAATAAATTCACGACTCCGGTGCCGATTGGCCACCAGGGCATGAACCCGTCCGTTTAACAGATCAATGCCGGCCATGAGGCTGAGCGTTCCATGGCGAATATATTCATGGTCTCGGGATATACATGGGTGGCTGCCTGGTACAGGAGGTAGATCGGAGGTAGTATTTTCAATCGCTTGGATACCCGGTTTCTCATCGTAACTGAGCACCGCTGTCAGAGGCTGATTCTGTTCCCCGGCTTCTTGTATGATTTCCACTTCCTTGTACACGTAAAGCACCTGGGCCATTTTGGTTTCGAAATCGGGGTCGCGTCGCTCCAGATAATAACGAATCTTATATGGCCGCACCTGACCTTTGGTTAGAATCTTAGAGATAGTGCCCCGTCCCACTCTTAATAACGATGGCTGACCGGCAGTCTCACAGTGTTGATGAACGTGGTCGGCCAGCAACCTCGTGGTCCACAACTCGAGGGAGTAGCCTAATTCTTTGGGTTTCTGGCAAGCCAGAGCCAATACCCAGGTCCGAGCTTCAGGCGTGATCATAGCAGGCTTACCTCTTCCTGGTAGGTCCTCCAGGGCAGCCACAGCTCCCCACTCTAAAGCCTTGTTGATACACCGTTCCACTTTGGGACGATTGGTTTTTTGTTTGCGGGCAATAGCCGAAATCGACTTACCTTCTTCATAACCCAAGAGTATCCTGGCCCTTTCTACCTTCCGGACAGGTTCTGTTCTCGAGCGACTCATCACAGTTAGCGTACTCTTTAACTCCGTTGACAATACCAGCCGGGCTTTCTTGCTCACGAATGGCACAGACATTTTCCTCCTCTTTACCAGATTCAGAAAATATCCTACACCAAAAGTCCTTCCATTGCAACAATATTATGGAATCGATAATCTAGTGGCGCACCGATGATAATCAGCATCGGAATATCCGCGATTTCATCCAGGATAATG
>JAZDPB010000183.1:0-8560 GCA_043797985.1 Chloroflexota bacterium | reverse complement strand
TGGTATCGGATGTCAATAACGTACACCAAACCTCTTTATGCTGCTACTAATCCGCTATAGTATTTCCTGGCATACGCCGCTGGCGATAGATAACCCAGCCCGGCCTGTAACCTCTGCCGGTTATAGAAAATCTCAATATATTCTGTAATCTCTGCTATCGCTTCCCGCCGTGTATGGTAATGACGATGATGGACCAGTTCCTGCTTAAGGATGCCCCAGAAGCTCTCCATCGGAGCATTATCATAACAGTTCCCACTCCCACTCATCGAGGCTTCCAGCCCATAGTTCTCCAGCAAACTCCGGTACTCATGACTGCAGTACTGGCTGCCACGGTCGGAGTGGTGCAACAGTCCCTTCTCGGGTCTCCTGGTGGACAACGCCCGCAAGAGAGACTGACCGATAAGATTCCGGCTCATCCGCTCTCCCATGGCATAGCCTACAATCTCCCCGTTAAACAAGTCCTTGTGCCCGGCCACATACAACCACCCTTCATCTGTAGGCACATAAGTAATGTCGCTTACCCACACTTTATCCGGCTCGTAGACTTTAAATTGCTGATTTAGTAGATTCTCCGTCACCGGCAGCTTGTGACTGGAGTTCGTGGTGGCCTTGAATTTCTTCTTCTGTTTGCATCTCAACCCCAGCTTTTTTCGGATACGCCGGATGCGGCATATGCCCACCTGGATACCGTTCTCGGCCAGGTCACCCTGTAACCGCTCCGGTCCATAAGTCTGGCGGGTACGGTGGTGCGCCGCTTTAATCTCTACCTCCAACCGGATTTCTTCCTGAGCTCGCTGCGATAATGGACGGTCTACCCAGCCGTAGTAGCCGCTGGAGGATACCCCAAGCATACGACTCAGAAGTGGCAGAGGATAAGTGAGCCGCATTCCTCTCATGGCCGCATACCGGGCAGCGACTCCCTGGCAAAGTATGCGGCAGCTTTTTTTAGGATTTCATTCTCCATCTTCAGAGTGGTATTCTCTTTCTTCACCCTGGCCAGTTCCATCTCCACTTCGGTCAGCGGCCGGTAGGCCTTACCGATCTCCCCCAGTTTTCCCTCTTGATAGGCCTTGACCCAGCTCCCGATAGTCGTTGGCGCCAGTGATAACCGCCGGCCTGCTTTCCCCCAGGACAACTTCTCCTCGATGACCAGTTTCACCGCTTCCTGACGAAACTCCTTGGTGTATCTTCCCCGCGGGATCCCTTTCATACCGTGACACCTCCATCGCTCTATTTTACTCCGACTTTGGTGTACGTTTTATCCATCTTATACCACTAATACTGCCGTTGAAAATGGAATAGCCGTTGTCTTTTGTCTAAGCAAACGGATTAATAGTGGGATTGTACCTCGTTGAGAGAGAAAAATGAACTATTGTACAATTTGCTCTATTAGTAGACGCTGTAAATCAGGTATCAGCCTCTTCTTCTCAAACAAAAGTTCGGAATGCTTCCAATAGCTACCAAACCGGCTGAAGAAACGTTAAAGTACTTTTAAGTGAATAAAAGGGTGTATAAGAGGGGCGCTAGCCCCTCTTTAAATCTCTTCCCCTTCTCTTAGTCCAAGGCTTTGTATCAGCAGCGAGTTCCTTAGTGTCACCCTGAGCGTAGCGAAGGGTCTTGGGGTGGTGGGGACTATTGGCTCAACACTACCCCCACGCTCAGATTCTTCGTCGCTATGCTCCTCAGAATGACATTTAATACAAGACCTTCATTCAAAGGGAAGGGGCTTCAGGGGGATAGGTTACCTTTTTTTGACACTCCGAGAGCTAATTGGTATTATGGAGCTACCAATGCCTTGTAAATTGATTGGTAAGGGTAGAGGTGATGCTTTATGTCTGGGATTGAAGTACTGTACTTAGTGCTTATTTTTGTCTGTCTTCTTTTATCAGCCTTCTTATCCATGTCAGAAACGGCCTTCGTTTCTCTGCAGAAAATGAGGCTGGAGCATATGGTCAACAGCGGAGTAAAGGGAGCTAAGCGGGTAGCCGCCTTGATGGAGCGACCAGAAAAGCTGTTGTCTGCTGTTCTCACGGGCAATGAAGTAGCGCAAACGGCTGCGGCCGCCATGGCAACCGCCCTGGCCGTATCTATCTGGGAACAAACAGGAGTAGCCATTGCTACTGTCGTGGTAACTATTCTCCTTCTTATATTCTGCGATACCACTCCCAAAACTATCGGTATTCATCATGCCGAAAGGTTATCTTTAGCACTTGCTCGACCAATTCAGTTATTGTCCTGGTTGCTTACCCCATTTGTTGTGGCACTGGGCTGGGTAGCCTCAGGATTGACCAAAGTAGTCGGGGGCACCCCTTTACCCAGGTCTCTGGTCAGTGAAGAAGAGATTCGCTCGATGATATCAGCCGGGCACAGGGAAGGGACGATAGAAGAAGAAGCGGCTGAGATGTTGCATAATGTCTTTGATTTTGGTGACCGTCCAGTGCGTGAAGTTATGGTACCACGCCCGGCAGTTGTATTTGTCGAACAGGGTACCAAGCTCGCTGACTTTCTCAGCCTCTATGCTCAAAATCCTCTCTCTCGTTTTCCGGTATACCAGGACAACAGGGATAATGTGGTCGGCATCCTTTCGGTAAGGGATGTGCTTATGGCTCAGGCTAAAGGCGCTATTGATAGCCAGACTGTCATCGATGGTCTCGTGCGTCCAGCCTACTTTGCCCCTGAGACCAAGCCTATCAGTGAGCTTTTTGTCGAAATGCGTGATAATAACCGCCGTATGACGGTGGTTGTGGACGAGTTCGGCGGAACAGCGGGTGTAGTCAGTCTCAGCCAATTAATGCAGGAGATTGTTGGCCCGGTTGGAGATGAGCTGGCTGGTGTAGAAAAAGATTACGAGATAATCGATGATTACACCTTCCAGATTGATGGTGGTATGCGTATCGACGAAGCTAATGAGGAGATGGAGCTGGAATTGCCTGAGGGTGACTATGAAACAGTGGCTGGCTTTGTCCTGCATCTTATCGGTCGCATACCAAAACAGGGCGAGCAGTTGAGATATAAGGGATTGAAACTGGTCATCACTAAGATGCGGGGGGTGAAGATAGAAGAGGTTCTGGTGACCAAGGAAAAACCTGTCAAAGAGTCCAAGGAAAAAGATGCAGCGCCTGCGCATTAGGTTCAGCCGGGGAGAAGCGATAAAGTTCATCTCGCACCTGGATATAATGCGCTTGTGGGAAAGGGCTCTTCGCCGTGCTCAGATGCCCCTCGCTTATTCGGAAGGATTCAGTCCTCATCCCCGCATCTCGTTAGCTGCCCCCCTTCCTGTTGGTGTTACCAGCGAAGCTGAGTTAATGGATATCTTTGTGGCTAAGATGGTATCTCCCCACTGGTTCACCAGCGGGATAAGCCGGCAGCTACCGCTAGGAATCGAAGTCCTTGGGGTGTATCAAGTAGCACCAACCATGCCCTCTCTGCAATCGCTGGTTCGTTACTCGGAATATCGAGTCGAGGTAGAAAGCGAGAGGGAGACAAAGGAAATAGAGTCAGCGATTGCCAGCTTACTCTCACTGGAGCACCTGCCGTGGCACCACCGGAGAGATACCGGCCAGCGAGACTATGACTTGAGGGCTTTAATTGACGACCTGAGGCTCGTTGATTGGCGTCCTCCGTATTGTGCTATAGAGATGAGGTTGCGTTGTGACAGCAGCGGTTCGGGACGGCCGGAGCAGGTTGCCTTAGCACTGGGTTTTACCGGCTACCCTAAATCAATACACCGCACCAAACTTATCCTGGAACCTTAGAAGCAGGGTTAGGTCAATTCAAAAAACTAGGAGGACGTTTAATACCTATCCCCCTGACCCCCTTCCCTTATTAAGGGAAGGGGGGAAAAAGAAAGAGAGGCGAAGCCTCTCTTAGACTCACCAAAATCGGGGCGTTTAAGAGGGGCGCTAGCCCCTCTCTCAAGTCACTTCCCCTTCATGCAAGGATTTCATCTCACTTTAGGGAAGGAGAAAAAGGAAGAGAGGCAAAGCTAGGGGAAATCCCCCTGAGTCCCCCGCCTGCCATAGTTCAGGAGGAACGGCGGGCAGGCCCTTTACAAAGAGGGAGAGACCATCTCCCTTTCCTAAAGGGAGAGCGAGAGGGATTCGAAGAGATTCAAAGAGAGGCGAAGCCTCGCTACAATTCTCCTAATATTAGGGCGTCTAAGAGGGACGAAGTCCCTCTTCCTAAACTCTCCCCCTCTCAAAAGAGGTAGATAAAGTCTCTTGCATGAGGGGGATTAAGGGAGTGAGGTTGAGGTTATTAAAGGCAGGGAAAATGGTGAAAGAACGAGGATACCAGGAGCCATTAGAGCCGAGAGTGCTCCATTTTATCAGGGGACATCGCCTGTTATCCGACCAGCACTGCTTGCTGGTGGGAGTATCTGGTGGTCAGGATTCTGTCTGCCTACTCAATATCCTGTTTCAGCTCCGTGAGGAGCTGAATATCGAGCTACATGTGGCCCACCTTAATCATCAACTGCGCGGTGCCGAATCTGAAGCTGATGCTCAATACGTTTCTCACTTGGCTGAACAACTCGGTATTCCAGCTACCGTAGAACAGCGTGATGTCAGGGCTTACCACGCCCGGTACCACGCTTCATTGGAGGAAGCGGCCCGCGAGGTGCGGTATACTTTCCTGGCTCAGGTGGCAAAGTCTTTAGGGACTGACCGGGTGGCTGTAGGCCATACTACTGATGACCACCTGGAGACGATACTAATGCATCTGGTGAGGGGAACCGGAACCAGGGGGCTTCGAGGCCTGCAACCAAATAGCCTGTGGCAATCTTCAGGCAGTAGCCTTACTATAATAAGGCCTTTACTCCAAGTAAGCCGGCAGGAGACGGCAGATTATTGTAGCAGCCATCATCTTGTGCTCAGGATAGATGCCTCCAACCTGTCGCTCTCGCCACTGAGAAATAGAATCCGTCATCAACTCTTGCCCTTGCTGGAAAACTACAACCCGGGGGTGGCTGAAGCGCTGCTCCGCAGTGCTCGCATTGCCAGTGATGACCTTGCTTTCCTGGAACAGGAAAGTGCCAGATTGTGGAGTAAGGTTGCGCAAATTCATGGTGAGACAGTTAGTATCGATAAGGAGAGTTTTCTTGAGTTACCTCCTGCCATGAAGCGACAACTGCTTCGGTCGGCGATAGAGAGGTTATTAGGTACTCTCAAGGACATTGAGACACGTCATATTGAAGGAATAATGGCTGCGTTAACCAAGCCTCCGGGGAAAAGGCTCAGCCTACCTAGAGGTCTGGTATTTGTCGTAGAATATAACCAATACCTGCTCGGTGTAGATGCAGCGGCCCTGTCCCCGTTCCCGGTTTTAACGGGAGAAGTTGTCCTGAAAATACCCGGTGAAACTCTGTTTCCCGGCTGGCGTGTAGAAGCAAGCGTCATTGAATCCTGTATAGAAAAAGGGAAGCCAGAAGGGGCGTTAGCCCCTTCGGAAACTGCAATTCCCCTTCCCCTTATCAAGGGGAAGGGGATAAAGGGGAGAGGGTTAATAGATGATAATTTCACGGCTTATTTTGACCTTGACGAAGTTGGTGGTAAATTGGTGGTGCGGTCTCGTCAAGCTGGCGACCAGTTCCAGCCGTTGGGTTTGGGGCAGCCTAAGAAGCTGGGGGAGTTTATGATTGATGCTAAAATCCCTCATGCCTGGCGACAGCGAATTCCTATTGTTTGCTCGCCGAAGCATATTTTGTGGGTTGTTGGCTGGCGCATAGACGATAGGGCAAAGGTTACTGAAAAGACGAGGCAGGTCTTACGTTTAACGTTCAATCACCTTGCTGATGTCTGTGGTGAAGGGTAGGTTAGGAGTTGATTAATTGCGTGAGCTTCACAACTATTGGTAAAGGGAGTAAAATCTGCTACACTGGTCAAATAAATTCTAATGCAGGAGGATACCGTTGACTACTCAGCGACAAGTAATAGATAGGGTCAAAAAAGAGGGTAGAAGTGTGCTTACTGAGACAGAGGCTAAAGGACTTCTTAAGCGGGCGGGGATTAGTGTTGTTGATACTGAGCTAGCGACCTCTCAGGAAGAGGCAATCTCTATAAGTAAGCGGTTAGGTTTCCCCGTGGTATTAAAGATAGCTTCGCCGGATGTCGTGCATAAGAGCGATGCTGGTGGCGTTAAACTGGGTTTGAAGACGTCACGGCAGGTAGGCAAAGCCTATAGTGATATTATGACGGCGATTAAACAAAAATACCCCAAGGCGAAACTCCTTGGTGTATCAGTGCAGAAAATGGCTCGTCCCGGAGTGGAAGTGATTATCGGAATGTCCAAGGACGCGCAGTTTGGGCCGGTGCTTATGTTTGGTCTTGGTGGCATATTAGTAGAAATACTGAAAGATGTTTCTTTCCGAATTGTTCCGCTTACTAAGAGAGATGCTCGGGAAATGGTCAGGGAGATAAAGGGCTATCCAGTATTGGAAGGATACAGGGGACAAGAACCAGTAGATGTAGCTAATCTGGAGGAGATGATTCTTAAAGTTTCCAGTTTTGTGGAGCAGAATCCTCAGGTGAAGGAGCTGGACCTTAATCCGGTTTTTGCCTACAGTGATGGTGCGGTAGCCGTGGATGCCAGGATAATACTGGAAGAGAGTTAGAATGAGCCTGAAGCTGATGCTGAAAGAGGCAGCTGAACGATACGGGGAAAAGGTAGCGATTGTTTCAGGCGAACGCAGGTTGTCCTACGCCGAGTTGGATGAAGCATCCAACAAGGTCGCCAATGCCTTCATAAAAATGGGGGTGAATAAGGGTGACCGGGTAGCAATGCTGCTATCCAATAGCCCGGAATTTGTTATTACCTACTTTGGAATAGCTAAGACTGGCGCTATTGCTGTCCCTCTGGATACTAAATATAAGTTTGAAGAACTTGCCTCTATCTTTGGCGATTCCCTGCCGAAGATTCTGGTGACTGAAAGCCCCACTCTGGAGCCGCTAATCCCGGTTTTACCAAAATTTCAATCTATCAGACATGTCATCGATTTGAGCTCTAAGTGCGGGGGTGAGTGTCTTAGCTTTCAGGAGATTATGGCAACGGGTTCAGCACAGGGGGTTAATGCAGCGCCGGAGCCCGAGGACATAGCGCAAATCGCCTACACATCAGGCCCTTCCCTTTACCCCAGAGGAGTAATGCTGTCCCACCGGTGCTTGGTGACGGAGGCAGCGATATCAGGAGATGGATTCAGGCAAACTGATAGGGATATTGTGCCACTATTTGCTCTGCCAATGTACCATGCTGTTGGCTTCGTAGTGGTATTACTGAGCTCGATTTGTAGGGGTAGCACAGTGGTAATGGTACCCGGTTTATCTATTCCTACCCTTCTAGAAACAATAAAAAAGGAGAGCGGTACCATATTAATCGGAGTCCCCTTTATTTTTGCTTTGATGGTCCGTATGGCTGAGGAATACGGCGTAAACCACGACCTGAGTTCTCTGCGCTTGTGTGCTGGTGGTGGAGCACCACTGGCGATTGATACTAGCGTGCGATTCAAGCAGCACTATGGTCTTGATATTGCTCAGTTCTGGGGCTTGACTGAGACTACAGCTCATATCACCTGCCAACCTATCGATGGCAGTGGCAGGCTTGGCTCAATAGGTAAGGCTCTATCTGGATGCGAGGTGAAGGTGGTAGATGAGAATAGCCGGAAACTACCAGCAAATCAGACAGGTGAATTAATCGTCAGGGGGCCAGTAGTAATGAAGGGGTACTATAAGAATCCTTGCGCTACTGCTGGGATAATAAAAAATGGCTGGCTCTATACCGGGGATATTGGTAAGGTTGATGGGGATGGTAATCTGTTTATTACTGGCAGAAAGAAGGATATTATTATCGTAAAGGGGCAAAATATCAGCCCTGATGATATCGAGAGTGTCTTGTGTCGGCATCCCAAAGTGGCTGAGGCAGCAGTGATTGGTATTCCCGATGAGATGAGGGGGGAGGTGGTTGGGGCGGTTATCAGTCCGAAGATAGGTGAAGTGATTTCAGAGCACGAGATTAAGGCATTTTGTCTTGAACGTATATCTAACTATAAAGTACCTAAGCAGGTTTTCTTTTTAGATTCTTTGCCTAAAACTGCCGCTGGTAAAATTGACAAGGAATGTATTCGCGTCCGTTTATCAGTTCCGTCGGTCTTTCCAAAGGTGGCGATTTCTTAGGAGTCGAATAGCCCCTATCTAATTTTCCTGATAAATAAGCTGAGTATGTGTCAGCTAAGTAGAGATAGTGTTGGCGTTTTTGAAGATAGTCAGGAGGATATACCTGAAATCTTCGGCTTTGCCAAAGTGGACGCCCATCCCCCTGACCCCCTTCCCAACGGGAAGGGGGCGTTAAGTAAAAGAGAGGGGGCTATGCCCCCTCTCTTAAATCTCTTCCACTTCTCCTGGGCAGGAGAAGTGGATAAAGGGGATGAGGTTGCTAAACGACCTCCTTAGTCTTATTTCGCTTGATTCGGTGCCGAAACTAACTTGTGAAATAGTTTAGTGTATGCTATTATAATTACATAGATACACTAGGTATTATGGTAAACGAGGTAAACTAATGGCGCAGGCAC
>JAZDPB010000171.1:0-4171 GCA_043797985.1 Chloroflexota bacterium | reverse complement strand
ATACTGCGTGTTGACAATACCCCGATTCACAGGCTTTACTCTGCTGGCGAGTTAGGCTCAGTTTGGGGAATGTTTTACCAGGGAGCTGGCAATATTGCCGAGTGCATTGCTTTCGGGCGCATTTCTGGAACTAATGCCGCCACTGAGAAAGCCTGGCAATAAAATCAAGTGTTGAAAGCACGTTTTTAGCAGCCTTTTTATTCTAATAAGTGACTTTAAGAATTAATTAATGTACGGGGGTGAAAAATGACCTTTCAACGTGATTTAGCCTGGCAGAACCTCGATCTTGTTTATCAAAGCAGTATTGCCTATCAGTTCGCCCGCTACGGTCTTAGTCTCAACTACAAATTGCTACCCCAGGATGTGGTGCATCAAGCTAAGCGTTGTTTGCTGGATGCCCTAGGCTGTGCTATAGGAGGGTATGAGGACCCCGGACGCCTCATCTGCGAAGAAGTCGTAAAGGAGTTGGGTGGTCGGGAAGAGGCTACCGTATTTTGCTCCGGATTGCGCACCAGCGCCCCTAATGCCACGCTGGTTAATAGTTTTATGGTGCGCTTGCTGGACTACAACGACCTTGGAGGTGGTGGCCATAATAGTGACTCAATATCGGCTATCCTAGCCGTTTCTGAGCGTGAAAAAGCCAGCGGTAAGGACCTTCTGACATCAATTGTAGTTTCCTATGAGTTAGGGGCTAGGGTCACCCAGTCTATTACGGGTATGTCATTAGAGGAAAGAGGCTGGACTCCTGACATAAGAGGTGGGTTGTCTATGCCTCCAACACTGGGAAGGCTCATGGGACTAACCGAAGACCAAATCGCCAATGCTATCGGTACTTGTGCTTGTGCCAACCTCCCATTAAACATCATAGATGCCGACCGAGAAGAAAATTTTATGAGAAAGAACCTCCGCTTCGGCTGGGTCGCCTACGATGCCATCCTGTCCTGTATGCTCGCCAAGAAAGGCTTCACCGGGCCGGTTCGTATCATCGAAGGGGATTGTGGGTGGCGCCAAGTTCTATTACAAGGTGACATGGACATTGAGCGCCTGGTGGACTTCAGCGGTTGGCGAATCCTGAATACAAGGCATAAGTATTTGTGTGCCTGTGCCTACACTCATGGGCATATATACGCCACTCTTGCCATTGTTAAGGAGCAAGACCTGAAGCCTGAGGACATTGCTGCGGTGCGGATCAAGGCTGGTGCTCGACAAACGCGCCACACTACCACCTTGGCCAAGAAGTATCCGAGGAATGCAGAAAGTGCCGACCATAGTGCCTTCTACGGAAATGCTCTCGCTATCAAGGAGCGAGCCTTTGGTCCTGATTCAATCAAGCCAGAGAAATTTACTGACCCCGTTGTCCTTGACCTGATCGAGAAGATAACGGTAGAAGCCGACCCTAATATACCCGAGCGAAGCAATGAAGGGATATCAGAGATCACTACCAAGGACGGCCGTAAGTTTCAGAAGCATATTGTTACTCCCCACGGGCTAGGCAATGACCCTCTTACCGACCAGGAGCTGGAGGACAAGTTTAGGGCAATGGCGGAAAAGCACATTGTTGAAAGACAGATTAAACAGATATTCGACACGATCTGGAATGCGGAAAAGCTCGACAACATAGATAAGTTGATGAAACTGATGGTTTTTCCATCACAGTAACGGCTATCATACCATTTGAAGACTGCTAAACTTGCATTTTTCACCGGATTCTCGTATTATCTGTAAAAAGAATAGGTAACCCAGAGGGTGTCTGCACATCAGACATAACCGGAGAGCAAGTTGGTGAAAATCCAACACAATCCCGCTTGCTGTAATCCCGATAGAATCGGGAAAGTCAGAACGCCGGTTCTCTGGACATCCTTGAACCTCCGCGGAGAAAGGGGGTGGGAACATGTTTGAGTACATGAAAATCCCCTTGTCCCAGCGGGCAAGGGGATTTAATTTTGCCCGATAATAGTAAACTTTAGGCAGCATCTGTTAAGACGGTAAAATATATTTCAGACATTATGAAGGTATAAAGAGGTAACAGGATGACACAACTTTTAACCAATACCATCAAATTAATAAAACCCTTGGACGAGAAGGCAATGGCTCAGGCACGAGCGAGACAGGATGAATTGACCAAGCCGCAGGGCAGTCTGGGCAGGCTTGAAGAATTATCCATCCAACTGGCAGGCATACAAGGTAAGCCTATCCCTCAAATCAGCCGCAAAGCCATTATAACTATGGCTGGAGACCACGGAGTGGTGGACGAGGGAGTCGGTAACTGGCCGCAAGAGGTTACGGCACAAATGGTTTACAACTTCCTCCGTGGCGGAGCTGGCATCAATGTCATTGCCCGTCAGGTAGATGCCAGAATCATTGTGGTTGATATGGGGATAGCGAGTAAACTGGAACCTAATCCCCAACTTCTATCCAGAAAGGTCGCCTCTGGCACCCAAAATATGTCTCAGGGTCCGGCAATGACCCACGAACAGGCAGTTAAAGCAGTGGAGACCGGGATAGAGGTATTAGCAACCGAGGTAGCGAAAGGTCTGGACATAGTAGGCACCGGCGATATGGGAATAGGTAATACCACGGCGAGCGCCGCCATCTGTGCTGTTATCACGCAGAGACCCGTGGCTGAGGTAACCGGTCGAGGTACCGGCATAACCGACCAACAATTGGCACACAAGATAGAGGTAATAAATAGAGCACTGGCAGTGAACCAACCCGACCCGAAACAGCCTCTGGATGTACTGGCAAAGGTAGGCGGCTTCGAGATTGGGGGACTGGCGGGAGTAATGCTGGGAGCGGCCGCTCATCGTGTTCCTGTAGTCATAGATGGCTTCATCTCCGGGGCAGCCGCCCTCATTGCTACAGCGCTGGCACCAGGACTACGGGATTTTCTCATCCCCGCCCATGTTTCGGCTGAGGCTGGACATCAGTCATTGCTCAAATATCTTGGTCTTAAGCCTTTATTAGACCTGGGCATGCGTTTAGGCGAAGGGACCGGTGCGGCACTGGGGATATTCCTGAGCGAAACTGCTACCAAGATTCTGGCCGAGATGGCTACCTTTGCCGACGCTGGAGTATCGGAAAAGAGCGAGACGGGTA
Organism: Chloroflexota bacterium; assembly: GCA_043797985.1. Classification (GTDB taxonomy): domain Bacteria; phylum Chloroflexota; class Dehalococcoidia; order Dehalococcoidales; family UBA2162; genus JAZDPB01. The sequence continues at coordinate 1,075 of JAZDPB010000171.1, read as the reverse complement.
AATGAGTTTCTTAGCGGCTCTCAGTTTTCTAACTATTATTCCCTTGCCTCGCCGGCTTGAGATTAAGACAGAGGCAATAGAACGTTCGATAGTTTATTTCCCTCTGGTCGGTCTTATTATCGGCCTTATGTTAGTCGGTTTGAACTGGGTCTTGGGACTGCTATTACCCACGGTTTTAGTGAATGGATTATTGATTGTTGCGCTGACAGTGATTACTGGTGCGCTGCACCTCGATGGCTTCGTTGATACTTGTGATGGGATAGGTGGTATCAAAACAGTCGAAGCCCGGTGGGCGGCAATGCGTGACAGCCGAACCGGTGCCTTTGGCGTTATTGGCGTCTTCTTGCTGCTACTGATTAAGTATCTCTCGCTGAGTAGCGTACCTCAGAACCTGCTAATGGCAACTCTAGTGCTCATGCCCGTTATTGGTCGCTGGGCAATGGTCTACGCGGTTTTCGCCCACTCCTACGCCAAAACGGCTGGCCTGGGAAACTTGTTTAAGCAAGGGGCGAACTGGCAGAGATTTGCCCTGGCTACAATTATTTTCTTAGTGATAGCTATTGGTTTAGCTCTACTGGCGAATGTCAACTACTTTTATCTGGCGAGTTTAGCTATAATAGTTGGGGTGTGGGTAATAGTTATTATTATGTCAACCTATTTTAAACGAAAGTTTTCCGGGCTTACTGGTGACACCTATGGGGCAATCAATGAGGTAGCCGAGGTTTGTGTCCTCATTTTTATTTCCTTACTAGCTCACAACCGATGGCTTATTTAACCTAGTTAGGAGAGGTTTATAATAAGAAGGATATGCCTGAGACCTTTGGTTTTGCTAAACGGACGCCCATCCCCTTAACCCCCTTCCCAGTGGGAAGGGGGAGTTAAATGAAAGAGAGGGGGTGTAGCCCCCTCTCTTAAACCTCTTCCCCTTCTCCCATCTAGGAGAAGGGGACAAAGGGGATGAGGTCATAAGAATAGGTGCACAAATTAGGAGGAATATTTGTCCAGGTTACTCTTGGTGAGGCATGGCATTACCGAATTCAACAGCACGCGCAGGTTCGCCGGATATAGCGATTGC
>JAZDPB010000163.1:0-2490 GCA_043797985.1 Chloroflexota bacterium | reverse complement strand
TCCGGATTGTCGGTCAGAGTGAGACACTTCTCAAAGTCAGCTATAGCCTCGGCTTTCTTACCCTTTTCTTTATAGGCAATGCCTCTATTTTTATATGGAGCGGCAGAGTTGGGATCAAGCTGGATAGCCCTGGTGCAGTCGCTAACCCCAATCTTCTTCCAGATTACGGCGAGGGTAGCTCCCTGGCTGAGTAGGACTTCAGCTTCACGGAGCTTGTTAATGATTTGTTCCGGTGTGTAGGTTTTCTTTGGCATTTTACCCCCTTTTTTTATTAATCAGTCTAACATTAATGTGGACTGATTTTAGGGGGTCAGGTCAGGTTCCCTGGCTTCAGCTCTGGATGAAACGGCAAAGGCTGAGTTCGGGCAGGAAGCATGGCAAAAGCACAAAGTGGCTGTGTCCGGTTTCTGGGACTCTACCGGTCAATTCTTTGATGCCCTAGATGTGAAGGATTTCAAAATCTATCAGGATGGAATGGTGGCCAATGGCGCAGACGGGCTCAGGATTATTAGAGAAGGTATCAGCCAGGGAAGCAAGAACGACTTCTAGTTGGGAGCATAGCTCGTCGGCTCTTTCCTTAATGAGCTTTTCGGCCTGTCTTCGGTACCACCATTCCAGTACTAGGTTCAATCGGCCGTTCCGCGAATTGAGGTCTACTAACAGCCGGTTTTTCTCCAGCTTCACACCGGCGACGGTCCCGGAATTGTGCCGTGTGACCACCTTCAAAAGCCGCCCAAGATATGGAATGGAATCCCCGCTTTTGGGTTCTTTTCCTTCAATAATCGGATGTCCTTTGACATACTTTGTGAGTTTGTCCAGAATCCACCGCTCCTTCTTTCTCAACAGGTCAAGAATATCGTTTGTTTTATAGGAACCCGGAATCACTACAGTAAGTCCAATTCCTGCTCGTACTTCAAGTCGGGCATGCTTTGCTCTGGAACTGCGTTTGACGGCATAAGGCACAGTTAGGCCATTAAGAATAGCCTTGTGTGTCCCCAAGAGGGCTGGTTTACGGCGGGATGGCTGGATCATGATTGTAGTTTACCTGTAACACTTCTACGATGTCCAGACCAAAAGATAGATGCGTGACCAGAGAGCACACAGACTAAGCTGGGTCGATACTTTAACTATTCGCAAGCAAACAATCGGTTGAATAGTTGCTTATGGAGAATAAAAAAGAGCGGGACATCCTCATCCCGGGATGTCCCGCCCATCATTAACTATATCAAGCAAACCTAGGTCTTGCCGATTCGGAACATCTTGGTGCCACATACAGGACAGGTGCCCTGAGTCGCTGGTTTGCCGTTCTTCATGGTTATACTCTTGGCATCCTTCATCTCCCTCTTGGTGCGGCACTTCACGCAATAAGCCTGCATATTCAAACCTTCTCTCGTAGTTTTACCCTGACGTTAAACTATTTAAGCGCCAAAGTCAAGGAGAATAGAGGTATCCCTCGCAATTTTGTACAAAAAAAGGGGCTGGGGATGATAAATCCCCAGCCCTTCCCTCTACTGGTCTTATACCAGCGCCATCTTATTAAGATACTTGCTGATTGTCGTACGGCTTCTACCAAGTGCTCTGGCAATCTTAGTCCTGGATAGCCCCTGTTCCCAGAGTCGTCTTATCCGTTCCGCTTCGGTATCCCCGACGTTATAGTTGTAGTCCTCCAAGAGTTTGGCTCTCTGCCTTGACAGGTATGATTTATCGGCATGGTTTAGCTTCTCGCCATTGACTAATAGTTCCCCTATACGCCTCAGTCTTCCCGGCAAGGTATTGAGCACCGCTCTGGTATCCAGTCCGTCATCGGTGTCAACCTGGCTATAGATATATTTCCAGCTATGAGATACCATCTCCCCATACTTACCGTCAAAGATACGGGCAGTCCTTCTCCGCTCCCTGTCCTTCCGCTTCCAGTAGTCGGCAATCATACACCTGCCGACAAACCAGAGTGAGGCGGGTGTTATTTCCCCATCACGTTTATCTGAAACCTGTTTGAGCTTCAGGATGATGTCCATCTCAATGTCATCCCTATCCTCATTCAAGACATGGCGTCTCAGTGTGTAGGCGATGTGGGCGAAGGCTTCATACCCGTCAAGCTGGTCTCGGCGGTCGTAAAGCCATGAATGAGACAAGCTCCCCCCTTTCCCACGCATAAAAAGAGGGGACTCCCTTCCCACGCTGGGAGAGGAAGTCCCCTGAAAATGCAAAAAGCGAGGCTTTACCCTCGCTTTCTGCGTGGCTGTTTACTTTTGGTCAAGCGTTCTTTAGGCTACGGCTACTTTTTCCCTCTTTCGGCTACGCTTCGGCTTTGCCTCGGCTTCCTCGGTGTCCGCCTCGGTTACTGGCTCGGCTTCTGGCTCTGGCTCGGTTGCCTCGGTGTCCTCTGGCTTGGCTTCTGCTTCCTCTGGATTGTCCCCTGCTTTAGCTTCACCTGTCAGCATGGGCATGACCACCAGTTGATAGCCGTCAACGGTAAACAGGACTGGCGAT
>JAZDPB010000155.1:0-5176 GCA_043797985.1 Chloroflexota bacterium | reverse complement strand
CTGAGCAATATCATCTTCATTCCTATCGCTGTTTTCGTAATCGCTGCTTACAATTGGCGGGCTATGTTCGTAGCCTTCGCTATAGTCACGATGTTGGTCGTTATCATACCTTCGATTGTTTTAATGCGGCGCCGACCCGAGGATATGGGACTTCACCCGGATGGAGTTGCCACCGATACGAAAGACATAGAAGCCAGCCAGAGTCAGCAGTCTAGCGATAGTGTAATGCCAGTAAAAGAGCCAATATGGAGCAGACGAGACATCCTATCAAATTCGACTTTCTGGATTCTAGCCCTCTGCATGGGCATTGATAGTCTGGCTCTCCAGGGACTCAATATCAGCATGGCTCCTTATATCCAGGACCTCGGCTATGGGGACGCTACGCTCGCCAGTGTTTTGACTTTCCGAGCCATCATCATGGTAGCGACGTTACCTCTCGCTGGTCTTGTTGCTGAGCGTATTCAGAGAGCTCGCTGGCGCGTTATTCCTTTCATCATTCAAAGCGTCGCAGCACTCCTTTTTCTTCTCGCCGGTCGGCCCGCCCTTCTCTGGTTGGCTGTTGGTGTATATGGGATAGGAGTCTCATCATTCGCGGTAATGGTCGAGGTTGTTTGGGCTAACTACTTCGGCCGTCTCAGTCTGGGTCAGGTACGCTCACTGTCTTACCTGACAGCGCTTGGATTCGGCGCCGCTGGCCCGATAGCCATAAGTGTCGTCTTCGATTTCACAGGGTCATACAAAGTGGCATTTGTGGCGCTTAGCGGCTTACTTGTCTCGGCGGCCGTGTTAATCGGGATAGTCAAGCCACCCCAGGCTCGTCATTACGCTACCCTTACACCATTGGCCACCGAATCAAAATGACTGCCTTACTGATGTTCGGCTGGGAATATTGAACCGAGAAAGCTTACGGTAGCCTACAGTAGAACCATCGCGTCGAAAGCTATCGCAAATATGATTATTATGGGCGTAGAATACATTATGTGAACTGCTGATATGGTGGGCGGTAGTGGGCTCGAACCACTGACCTCTGCGATGTCAACGCAGTGCTCTAACCAACTGAGCTAACCGCCCAAAATCAGTGATAATTGTAACAGATACCTTAGCCACCGTCAAACAAAAAACTCAAGGTATTGAATCTCAATTCTTATCCAATCTCAGTTATACTCCGAAGGTATCATGGTGTTCTGCCACGTTGTTGAACAAGGCATCTTTTTGCTATAGTTATTCAGTCAAGATAAACTAAATCCAGAGTCCTGAATTACGGAATGCGTCAGGAGGTGAGATATGCCATCGTTCATAAGCTGGATTCCAACACCACATGAGCACATCGAAGGTTTTTTTGAAATGGCACCAGTATCCTCATCTGATGTAGTTTATGACCTGGGCGCAGGCGATGGGAGACTATTGTTTGCAGCGCTGGATAGGGGAGCAGGGAGAGCCGTCGGTGTGGAACTGGACCCGGAGCGTGTTCGCACCGCCAGGGAAGAAGCCAAGAAAAAGGCCCTCGAAGATAAGATTACTTTCCTGGAGTCCGATGTCATGGAGGCGAACCTGTCCAATGCCTCAGTGATATTCTGCTACCTGTGTACTGCAGCATCTACCGCTCTAAAGCCTAAATTCGAGTCAGAACTTAAGCCAGGGTGTAGAGTCGTCATGGAAACTTTCCCTGTTCCGGGATGGAAGCCTGTCCGCACCAGCAAGAAAGAGTACAAAGAGTTCTATCTCTACGTTATGCCACCTGAGAAGACAGACGAATATCCGGGAAGTGATGCCGGCCCCGAATATTTTTATGAGCAATTATGACGCCTATTGATATTCTCAACAGAGATAGGAGCAGGTGATTTCAATTCTATATTAGATAACAGGCTTGCTTAGCTATTTTAATCTTGCTATTGCCGTCTATCATTTCATTATGTTATACTTTCTCTAATTCGGTCTAATTAAAGTGTATCCTTACTAATGTAGAAGGGGGTCTAAATTTGCCAGATACCACTATTAAGCAACTCTTGGAAGCCGGGGTTCACTTCGGCCATCAGGCCAATCGCTGGAACCCTCGCATGAAGAAATATATTTTTACCAAGCGTAATGGTATTCATATAATTGACCTTGAGCAAACTACCGGCATGCTGGCTAAAGGCTGCGAGTTTATCCGACAGGTAGTAGCTGAAGGTGGTAATATCCTGTTCGTTGGTACCAAAAAGCAGGCTCAAGAGGTCGTCGAGGAAGAAACTAAGCGCTGTGGTATGTATTATGTCAATCAGCGCTGGATAGGAGGGGTGCTAACTAATTTTGCCACCATCCAGTCTCGCATCGACTACTTAGTCCGCCTGGAGGATCAAAAGGACAAAGGAGAGCTTAACCGCCTGCCTAAGAAAGAGGTCTTAAAACTCGAAGAGGAAATTGCACGCCTCAATCGCCAATTAGGTGGCATTAAAGAGATGACTAACTTACCCGCCGCTCTGTTCATTGTCGACCCAACAAAGGACAGGATTGCTTTAGCTGAAGCAAAACGGGTAGGAATACCGGTAGTAGCTATATCCGACACCAATTGCGACCCTACTGAGATAGACTATCCCATCCCGGCCAACGACGATGCTATTAGAGCCGTCAAGCTGATATGCACTAAGATTGCCGATGCCGTTATTGAAGGTAAAGCCAGCCGGGCAGCGATTACAGCAGAGACCGAAGTGGAAGAAGGTCCGGTAGAACCTAAGGCTATCGAGGCTACCGAGTCTCTCGTTTCCACTCCTGACGACAAACAAATCTAGGAGGAAAGGTTGAATATTTCAACAGATAAGATAAAAGAGCTAAGAGAACAGTCTGGGGCTGGTATTATGGAGTGCCGGAACATCCTTCTAGAAACAGAGGGAGATATAAAGAAGGCGTTTCAGCTTCTAAAGGAACGGAGCCTTGTCAAGGCAGAGAAAACAAGGAACCGCTCAGCTTCCCAGGGACTGGTTGAAGCCTATATCCATCCGGGAGGACGAATTGGAGCCATGGTGGAGGTGAATTGCGAAACTGATTTTGTCGCCCGCACTGATGAATTTAAAAAACTAGCTCACTACATAGCAATGCAGGTTGCTGCTATGTCCCCTCAGTGCATTGCAAAGGAAGAAATACCTGAAGGAAGCGATGTTGACCCCCAGGTATGTTGCTTGCTCCTTCAACCATACATCAAAAGCCCCGAAATGACGATTCAAGCTCTTATCGATGAGACTATCGCCAAAACAGGCGAAAACATCAAGATAAAAAGATTCGCCAGATTCGAAATAGGCGAGTGATAAAATCACATTCATAGATGCCAGAAGAAATCAATGGCTAAGAGCAAATACAAGCGTGTTCTACTCAAGCTTAGCGGTGAGGCTTTCCGCGGTGAAGAAGATTATGGAATTGACGCCTCTATCTTAAGCAAGATTTCTGAGCAAATTAAGCAGGTAATGGAAACAGGAGTAGAAATAGCAATCGTTGTCGGTGGTGGTAACATCTGGCGAGGGGCTAAGGCTGAGGAAGAAGGAATGGACAGGGCTACCGCTGATTACGCCGGGATGTTAGCTACAGTAATTAACGCCCTCGCCCTTCAAGACACGCTGGAAAGAAACGGAATAGAAACTAGAACCCAAACGGCCATCAACATTCAGCAGGTGGCCGAGCCCTATATTAGACGCCGCGCTATTCGTCACTTAGAGAAAGGCAGAGTGGTTATCTTCGCCGGTGGCACGGGCAACCCATACATGACTACCGATACCGCAGCCGCTCTACGAGCTATAGAGGTTGGGGCAGAGGTTCTACTTATGGCAAAGAATCATGTTGATGGCATCTATAGCGCTGACCCACTGAAAAACCCCGGTGCCAAAAGATTTGATAAGCTAACTCACCGTCAAGCCCTGGAGATGCGTTTGGAAGTAATGGATGCTACCGCTTTCTCACTGTGCATGGAAAATAAGCTACCAATAATTGTCTTCAACCTTCAGGCTTCGCATAGCATAGAAAGAGTGATAGCTGGTGAAAATATTGGTACGATAGTCTCTAGTGAGTAAGGAAAATGGCAAGCGGGGTCCTACGTAATAGCGAAGAAAAGATGCGGAAGACAGTCGAGGGCTTGAAAAAAGAGCTAGCTACTATCCGCACGGGGCGTGCCACACCCACCTTAATAGAGCACATTAAAGTAGAATACGCCGGCTTTTCTGCGCCTCTCAATCAGGTTGCCGGTATTTCTGTGCCTGAATCAAGACTCCTCGTGATACAACCCTGGGACAAAGGCAGCATCAAAAGCATAGAAAAGGCTATACTGACGTCTGAGCTAGGGCTAACCCCGGTCAGTGATGGGAATGTAATCCGAATAAATGTCCCGCCTCTTTCCGAAGAACGACGACAAGAACTGGTCAAAGTGGTGCGAAGAAGGATTGAAGAAAGACGGGTGGTAATACGCAACCTGAGACGTGAAGCTATCGAAGAACTAAAAGAATCAGAAAAAGACAAGACCATATCGCAGGATGAGAATAAGCGTGCTTTAACCCAATTGCAGAAACTTACCGATAGCTTCATAACCGAGACCGAACAAATCGGGCAAGACAAAGAAACGGAACTCACGCAGGTCTAGCCTGGATTCGAGGGGCAATATTATGGCTTCAGCCACCAAAAAATTCACTCAACTACCCAGCCATATCGCCATTGTGCCGGACGGCAATGGGAGATGGGCAGAACGTCGCGGATTGCCCAGGCTTAGCGGACATCGCGCAGGGGCAGAAAATACGCGCCGTTTGGTCGAATACCTCAACGAATACCCCATCAGCTATATCACGCTTTACGGCTTCTCCACCGAAAACTGGAGCCGCCCAGAAGAAGAGGTTAGCGGTTTGTTCCAGCTACTGGAAGAGTTTATCAGCAAATGTGTCTTAGACTTTCATAATAAAGGCATCAAACTCCGTCACCTTGGACGAATTAAGGAACTTCCACAAACTCTCCAGCTAGCAATAAATAAAGCGGTAGAGCTAACTAAAAATAATACCAGGATGACATTGAGTCTCGCCTTTAATTATGGAGGACGCGCTGAGATTGTAGACGCAGCGCGCCGCCTTGTTACCGAACGCATCGAGCCCCAAAACATAACTGAAAAGTTGTTCGATAGCTTCCTTTATACCGCTGGTCTACCTAACGTTGACTTATTAGTTCGCAC
>JAZDPB010000140.1:0-7467 GCA_043797985.1 Chloroflexota bacterium | reverse complement strand
GACATCCCTGAGGATTCTCTCCTGGAGGCAGCCAGGCAACTAGCACAAGAACATCCACATATCTCTGCCTCTTTCCTGCAACGCCGCTTACGCATCGGCTATCCCCGCGCCGCCCGCCTGATGGAACAGCTTGAGGAAGAAACGGCTGAAGGGAAGGAAAATTAATGTGAACTTTGTGACTAAATTAAATCGCCTCAACGAGAATGTATTGTCTATAACTACACATTGTGACAATTTTACCACTAATAAAGTAACTTTTTATTAATAGGTAAATAGAAAGTCAGCAAATAGCTGATGATTCCAATTATAATTCTTTTAATCGTATTCATTCTGATTGCCGTAAGACAGTTAGCCAACATAAAGTACCAGATATGGCAAGTAATGCTCGCTGGTGCTTTTGGGGTCTTGGTCACCGGACAAATCTCCCCGCTAAATGCACTTAAAGCAATAAATCCCGACGTAATGCTTTTCTTGTTCGGTATGTTCATCGTCGGGCAAGCCCTGGATGAAAGCGGCTACCTTTCGCAGTTGTCCCATCGGTTCTTCAGAAGGGCCAAGTCTTTAGACTACCTGATACTCATGGTCCTCTTTGGTATGGGTATACTATCGGCCTTTCTGATGAACGATACGCTAGCGATAATCGGTACGCCGGTTATGCTTCTCCTTGCCCGCAAGACCAGTGCCCCTACCAAGATACTGCTACTCTCACTGGCTTTCGCCATTACCATAGGTAGCGTCATGAGTCCCATAGGAAACCCACAAAATCTGCTGATTGCTATCAATGGTAACCTCACCAGCCCTTTCGTTACCTTTTTCAAGTATTTACTGCTCCCGACACTGGTAAATCTTTTTCTAGCCTATCTTTTATTGCGGCTCTTCTACAAAAAACACTTTCAGGGCAAGCTACTAAACAATTTACCGGAACAAATAAGAGACCAGCGGCTGGCAATGCTCTGTAAGGTTTCCCTGATTTTGCTGGTCGTCCTGATAGTAGCTAAGATTGTCACCGTGCTTCTCGGCTTGAATATTGATTTCAGACTGACCTATATCGCACTGGCATCTGCCTTTCCCATTGTCCTGTTAAGTCAAAAAAGGTTAGGCATAATCAGAAGAATCGACTGGTGTACGTTAATCTTTTTTGCGGCAATGTTTGTCCTCATGCAAAGCGTCTGGGACTCTGGCTTTTTCCAATCAGTACTGGATGCCACGCATTTGCCTCTAACCTCGACGGGTGTAATTCTGGGCATAAGTGTTCTCTTGAGCCAGCTTATTTCTAACGTGCCTTTCGTTGCCCTCTATCTGCCATTGCTGTTTCAAACGGGAGCCTCGGTTAAAGGGATGATGGCACTAGCGGCGGGAAGCACCATTGCCGGTAACTTTTCCATCCTTGGGGCAGCCAGCAATGTGATAATAATTCAGAACGCCGAAAAGAACTCCAATGAGACCTTGACATTCATGGATTTCATGTATGTCGGAGTTCCTATGACCGTCATAAATATTGCCGTTTACTGGTTGTTTCTGGATATGGCTTTTACCGGCTGACATGGTCGGTAGCTGAAGGGTATTACTAATTTCAGTCAATCTGTGCGGCAAAGACAATCTCGCCTGTTTGAGGCTCGATATAGTACGCATTATTGCCGATTAAAACAAGGTTGATTGCATGAAGAGTATTGGACGGCAGCTTGCTGTTCTCGAATAGGCTGTTATATTTATCAGACTCCATAATTTGAAAAGACATGATGTATCCATCCGCCAAAGCTTTTTGCTGCAACTCAAACGCATAATCATCGCAATCTAATACAGTATCGACGGATTGAAAACGGACTGTAGTTACGTTCTTCATGCCTTCCATCCACTGCTTTAGCTCTTCAAGGTTGGTGAAGTTGCGTAGCTCAACAGGAACACTCCTAACCTGTTCGACATACTTAACCTCAGTAACCGGTTTTTCAATATATTCGACCGTATGCGTTGCGATTACTCGACTTTCAACAGTAGGGCGGTTACCAATATCGGTGTTTACGCTGGCATCGGCGGTAGTTTGGGGTTCATACGCTGCCTGAGCGAAACGAGTACCGATACCAAAAACCAGGAGTAGTAGCCCAATTACGAGTGTTATTGCCGCTCCGATACAAACATTGTTTCTCATCTAGGCTACCTCCTTTGTTTTTCTGGTCTCATCATAGAGGTAGGATGCGAAACAAAGGCTAAAAATTCATGGGGATTTCTAAACGTTTTCTAAACAATTTTCGGGCAATGAAAAAGGCATCCATAAAGGATGCCTTTTTGTTAACCTAAAGCACTATTTGTATTTGGTTGTCACATCTGTCATTGCGAGCGAAGCGAAGCAATCTCAATCTTACCAAGAACTAGATTGCCATGGGCACTAGCGTGCCCTCGCAATGACATTTGAGATTCCCTATTTTCTAGTAACCAAACCCAAACAGAACCTAACATGCTGCGAGATGACGCTACGCTGTCCCTTTAAACTGGTAGCCGACTCCAGACACACTCATAATATAAACTGGATTTGTCGGAGTCGGTTCGAGCTTGGCTCGCAGACGACGGACAAAGACATGCAGGTATTCTCTTTCGTCCCGGTACTCAGGACCCCACACCTTGTTCAAGAGGTAGGTGTGGGTAAGAACCTTACCTGCATTAAGCACAAGTTCCTGCAAAAGATTGTACTCCGTCGGTGTTAACCTAACTTCTTTGCCAGCAATGGTTACCTGCCGCTTGGCAAAGTTAATGCTAAGGTCGCCACTGGTAAACGAAGGTTGGGAAGATACACTGCCAGCCGTCTCGGTGCGGCGAAGGACTGCTTTAACCCGGGCAATTAGTTCTCCGGCACCAAACGGCTTGGTAATATAATCATCGGCACCAAGGCCGAGGCACTTCACCTTGTCCTCTTCATTACCCCGGGCGCTGAGCATGATTATTGGCACCTGCGACCACTCGCGAAGTCGGCGGCAAACCTCGAAACCGTCCATCTTGGGCATCATTATATCCAGAATCACTAGGTCAGGTAGTTCCATCTCAATAGCACGCAGAGCTTCAACGCCGTTCATTGCAGTAAATACTTCGTACCCCTTGTCTACAAGATTCGCCCGAAGGAATTTTATTATGCTGAGCTCATCATCTGCTACCAGGATACGCGTTTTTGACATCAGTAGTGCCTTCCAGATATGTAGTTAGATTATCTTGCTCACCACATCACGTAATTCTTGAGGGGTGACCGGCTTTCTCAGGTATGCTTTAGCACCAAGGCTTCTAGCAAGCTGTTCATTCAGTTCATAACCAACGCCGGTAAACATGATGACCGGTATCGAAGAGCCGCGTTTATTATTTCTGATACTGTTAAGAGCAGTTAAGCCATCAACTTCAGGCATCATCACATCCATCAGAATAATATCAGGAATATGATGAAGCGCCAGATCAACTGCTTCTTTACCACTTTTCGCCTCAAGAACTACATATTCCCGTTCAAAAATTTTTCTTACCATCGATCTGATGGACGGCTCGTCATCGGCAACTAGCAGCTTCTTTTTAGTTTTCACGCCCATATTCGTATCATCTCTCCCTATTTCGCCGACTTGCCGGAGCTTAAATACCGCACGCTATGGCTGCGGAAGAAGGCGGAGACTACTTCAGGGTCAAATTGAGTTTCTTTGCAGCACTCTAGCTCAAAGCAAGCAGCTTCCTCACTCATTGCCTTACGATAGGGTCGCTCTGATGTCATTGCCTCATAGGCATCAGCCACCGCTAGAATCCTGGCTCCCAGCGGTATTTGCTCACCCTTTAATCCATCGGGGTAACCGGTGCCATCAAAGCGACCATGATGATTTCTGATAAACTTCAGGATTTCCTCATCACCAGCAATAGGGCTTAAGATACGCTCTCCCACTTCAGGATGTTTTTGCACATGCTGAAATTCCTCCCTGGTTAAGCGACCCGGCTTGTTTAGAACAGATTCCCTCACCCCTATCTTACCGATATCGTGAACCAGCGCAGCGAGTACTATCCTATCGATGCTTTCCTGTGGCAGACCCAATTCCCTAGCTATGGATGCTGAGATATCGGCTACTCTTCGCGAATGGCCGCTGGTGTACCCATCCTTAGCTTCCAGAGCATAAGCCAGTGCCCTTAAAGCATTGAGGAACGAGACACGGATTTTCTCTGCCTGTTCGGCAACTTTATCTTCCAGGTGCTTCCGGTACTCCCGATTTTCCAGCTCCAGTCTTCTTTTTTCCAGAGCCCGCTCGACACTGAGAAGGACGTCATCCAGGTTAAAAGGCTTATTGATATAATCATAGGCACCCTGTTTCATACAACGAATGGCAATATTGGTATCGGTAGTTGCCGTAGCCATGACGACGGCGGTATCGGGAAAGCCGGCTTTTATCTCGGGTAGTAATTCGCTTCCCGATTTGCCCGGCATCTTAATATCCAGAAGCACCAAGCCCACTGGCTCTTTTTTGAGAGCATCTAAGGCTTGCTCGGCGTTACCCGCTTCCTGACACTGATAACCCTCGCCGGAAAGCTTCTGATACAGAAGCCTCCGGATTGCCTTCTCGTCATCAACAATGAGTATGCTTTCTTGCTTTGCCGTCATTCTTCCATCTGCTTTGGCCCGGCACGCCTTAGTTTGGCCTTGACCCGAGCCAGAAGCTCACCTGGTCGGAAAGGCTTTCTCACATAATCATCCGCACCAAGAACGAGGGCATCACGTGCCGTGGTTACCTCTCGTTTTGCCGTAAGTATTATGACTGGAATATCGAAACGCTTTCGTATTATGTCAAGAACCTCAAGCCCGCTAATCCCCGGCATCATGATATCCAAGATAACCAGGTCGGGACTGGATTCTTTTTGTTGCGATAATATACTCAAAGCCTCTTCGCCATTAGCTGCCGTAATGACATCATAGCCGGCATCTTGCATTATCCGTTTAACGAGGCTACGAACTGTCTCCTCGTCATCGACAACCAGTATGCTCTCTTTTTTTGCCATCATTTTTCTACCTGCTTTAATGTTTCTCGCACGATATTTTTTAGCTCGCTCGGGGAAAATGGTTTGGGGAGAAACGGTCTACCACTCTGCTCGATAAAAGTCACCACATCCCCACCCATCATACTCCCGGTAGTGAATATCACCCGGCTGGTCAGCTGGGGATATTTCTTTTGCAGCCATTCGTAGAGCTCTTCGCCACTCATTTTTGGCGTCCTAATGTCGACCAGGCAGAGGTCATACTGCTTCTCCTCTACCATGTCCTGAGCTACTCTACCATTGACCGCAATATCCACCTCAAATCCCTCTCCGGTAAGGACTCTCCGGCAAACAGCACAGATTGCTGGTTCGTCTTCAACTACCAGGACTCTCTTTACACCAGTGTCAGAGTTTTTCATTTCATTTCCCCTTTCCTGCCATTAAGTGCTCGCTAACCCTTACTGCTTGCTGACAGGCAGCTCGACGATAAAGGTAGCACCTTTGCCCAACTCGCTTTCGGCATATATCCGGCCGCCGTGCTCCGCTATTATTCCGTGACAGATACTGAGACCCAATCCGGTACCTTTGCCCACCTCTTTGGTAGTGAAGAAGGGGTCAAAGATATGACTCAAATTCTCCTTGGGAATCCCCGGCCCATCATCAGCAAAGGAAGCCCGGATAATATCACCTACCGGTTCCGTAGTAATGGTAAGGGCACCTCTTCCATGCGTCTCAATCATAAAAAACTCGGCATTGATAATAATATTAAGAAAGACCTGCTGCAATTGGAAGCCATCAGCCATGACCTCGGGCAGGCCAGGGAAAAAGTGCGTATTGACCTGGATGTTGTTTATCCTCTGCTCATAGGCACGCAGTTCCAGCACATTCTTTATGACGGCGGCTATATCTACCGGCTGCTTGGTTGGCGCGTGTTTCCGGGCGAAGGTGAGGAGATTTCTGACTACCCCGGCAGTGCGATTTGCCTCCCTGTTTATTACTTCCAGGTCTTCTCTAATATCAACGGGGATGTCTTTTTTCTCTAAAAGCAGCTCGGAGAAACCGATAACACTGGTCAACGGGTTATTGAGTTCGTGAGCAATACCCGAAGCCAGCTCACCAATAGAAGCCAGCCGGTCGGTGAGTATGAGGTGCTCCTGCATTCGCTTGCGTTCAGTGATATCCTCGGTGATAGTGATGAATTCTATCGGCTCGCCCGAGACATCTTTAAGAACGGTTCTACTTACTTGGGCAATAAATTCGCTCCCGTCTTTTCTTAAGTATGTGTATTCAGCACTTTCGCTATACCCATGCTCAAGTGTCTGCCTCCGATCGTCCACAACTCTGGCACGGTCTTTCTCAGAAATAAGCTCAAATAAGCTTCGCCCAATTAATTCCTCTTTACTATCATAGCCGTGCGTACGGACTTTGGCTTTGTTTAATTCCAATATTTTTCCATTCAGGTCGGAGACGATAACCCCCAAGGCGAGAGAATCAAATATGGCACGCAGTTTTTCCTCTGACTGCCGCAGTACTTCCTCCATCCGCTTGCGCTCGATGATATCCTCGCTGATGGAGATTAATCCTACCGGGTTGCCCGAGGCATCCCTGAGAACGGCACTACTTACTTGGGCAGGAAATTCGCTCCCGTCTTTTCTCAAGTATGTATATTCAACGCTTCCGCTATACCCATTTTCAAATTTCCGCCTCCGATTATCCATAGCTCGGGCACGGTCTTTCTCAGCAGCAAACTCCGCGATACTCCGCCCAATCAGTTCCTCTTTACTATCATAGCCGTGCATACGGACTTTGGCTTCGTTTACCTGCAAAATTACCCCATTCCGGTCGGCGACGACAACCCCCAGCGACAGAGACTCAAACATGAGACGCAGTTTTTCCTCTGACTGCCGCAGCACCTCCTCCACCCGTTTGCGCTCGGTAATATCCTCGGTGATGGAGATAAGTCCTATCGGCTCGCCCGAGGCATCTCTAAGAAGGGAACTACTTGCTTCGCCAGGAAACTCGCTCCCGTCTTTTCTCAAGTATGTATATTCAACGCTTCCGCTAGACCCACTCTCAAGTCTCCGCCTCCGATTCTCTATAACTCTGGCATGGTCTTTCTCGGCGATAAGCTCCAATAAGTTCCGCCCAAGCAATTCCTCTTTTCTACCATAACCGTGCATACGGACTTTGGCTTCGTTTACCTGCAATATTTTCCCATTCAAGTCGGTGACGACAACCCCCAGGGACAGCGACTCAAACATGAGACGTAGTTTTTCTTCAGACTGCTGCAGTGCCCCTTCAGCCTGCTTGCGCTCAGTGATGTTAACCCAGTTCGACAAAAAATGTTTGAATTTATCACCTTCTCTCACCACAACGCCGGTTATCTCTACCCAGAATCGCTCACCGTTCTTCTTCTGGAAACACCTCTCCCGCCCCTCCACCCCTTTAGTCAATGCTTCTCCGAACATCAAAGACATTTCCTTTATT